>CAYYUZ010000061.1:0-21833 GCA_964475005.1 uncultured Spirochaetales bacterium | reverse complement strand
GTTGCGGGGAAGGTCGTTCAGAAGTTTCACAATCCGACTAGTGTAAGGATTTTCTCATAGTTGGACGAGGGGATCCACAAGTTGTGGACCGCCTCTTCGGTTCAGGATAAAATCCCGGCATGGACGCATCTACCTTTGTCGATCTCGTCAGTCCTCTTATGGGAACCCGTTCCGTGCGAGAATTCAGCCGCGGCAACACGCTTCCCCTGGTTCAGCGCCCTTGGGCCATGACGGCTTGGTCGCTAGTGACCGGCGACGATCCCTGGTTCTTTCACCCCGATCTTCCCAAACTGCGGGGCCTGAGAGCCACAAGGCAGTCCGACCCCGCTTCCGGAGACTATGGTGCGTTCACGCTCTGCCCTCAAACAGGCCCGCCGGTAGCCGATCCCGCCCAGCGCGCCTCGGCCTACCGGCTCGACAAGACAGTTCTTACGCCTTACCGGCTACAAACCGAGTTGTTGCGCTATCGCGTTGCGGTCGACCTGGTCCCCACCGAACGGGGTGCGCTTCTCAAACTCACCTACACGACCGGTGGCGTCGGGCGAATTCTTGTGGAGGTCGCCGAAGGCCAAGTCGCTTACGACGAAGCCACGGGGACTCTCCGGGGACAGAGCTTGTTCAAGGTACGCGGGTCTTCCCAGGATTCAGCGGCCTCGTTTCTGCTGGCGTTCGACCGGCCAGTAGCCCGTTGGGGCGGCGAAGGGACTCTCGCTTGGGTCGAGTTTGACTTGCCACGTGGCGCTGTGGTCGAGGTCCGTACGGCCTCCAGCTTCCTGGGTCTCGATCAGGCTCAACTTACGCTCGACGCCGAGGTGGCCTCACGGACAATCGAAGACCTAGCCGAGGAGGGGGCTAGTGCCTGGAATCGGCTTCTCGGGCGTTTCGAGGTCGAGGGGGGCACCGAGGAACAACGCCGAACCTTCTACGGCTGCCTCTACCGAACTCTGTGTTTTCCCCGCAAAATTCACGAGTACGGAAAGGAGGGGAGGCCAGTGCACGTGAATTTTGCCGACGGTTCGTCCTCGCCTGGCGTCCTTTGCATCGATAGCGGGTTTTGGGACACCTACCGCACCGTTTACCCGCTCTACGCTCTGGCCTTTCGCGACGAGCTTGGGGAAATCCTCGAAGGCTGGATTCAGGCTGCGCGCGACACCGGCTGGTTTCCCAACGGCCCGGTTCAAGGGGAATCCGCGTTCTCCGGCACTCCCATCGACTCTGTTATCGCTGAGGCGGTAGCCAAAGGCGTTACTGGCTTCGACCTCGAGACCGCCTGGCCCGCCCTCAAGCGCCACGCCTTTGAGTCGCCGTCCTCGAGATCGTTCGGACGGATCGACCTTGAGGACTATTTGAAGACCGGCTATATGCCTGATGGAAAAGGAGAACATTCGGTTTCGGCGACCCTCGACTTCGCGTATGGCGACTGGTGCCTCTCGCGTATTGCCGAACACCTTGGCCACACCAAAGATGGCCATGACCTCCTTGCACGGTCACAATGGTGGCAGAGGCTCTTCGACGCGTCGATGGGTTTTTTCCGCCCCCGCGACACCGATGGGTCCTGGACCGAAGGGTTTGATCCCCTGGCCTGGGGAGGTCCTTTTGCCCAGGGTTCCGCCTGGCAGGGCGGTTGGACTGTTCCCCACGACCCAGAAGGGCTCATTGGCGCTCTGGGTGGCGTCGACGTCGCTTTGGCCAGGCTCGATACGTTGCTGGCCTTGAAGCCCTTATTTCAAGTGGGAACGCATTCGGAAGAGATCCATGAGATGACCGAGATGGCCTTGGCCGACTTCGGCCAGTACGCGCATTCCATTCAGCCGTCGCACGGCATTCTTTGGTTCTATGCCTTGGCGGGCCGACCGGACAAGACGGAACGGCTGACCCGCCGCGTGCTAACCGAACTCTACGGTCCGGGGGCCGATGGGTTCTGCGGCGATGAGGACCGCGGCGAAATGGGCGCCTGGTTTGTGTGGGCCGCATTGGGGCTTTATCCCTTCTGTCCTGGGAGCCCCGACTACGTGCTGGGCTCTCCGTTGTTTCCCAAGGTGACTGTCCACTCCGGTGACGGACGCTCTCTTGTCGTTGAGGCGCCTGGCAACGGACCCGACACGCCAGTTGTCTTGAAGCGGACCCTTGGCCACGTCGTGTTGCTCGAGCCCAGGGTCAGCCAGGCCGATTTGTTCGACTTGGGTCGTTTGGTGTGTGAAATGGGAGAGTAGGATCTGACCTAGATCACTCTCAGCAACACGCCCTTCAGATACTCCGCCTCGGGCATACTTGTGCGGATCGGGTGGCACGGAGCTTGGTGCAGTTGGCGCACGATGTCCACGCGCCGTCCCGAGTCCTTGGCCGCGAAGGCGATCATTTCCCGGAAGGCCTTGAAGTCCACCAGCCCGCTACAACTGAAGGTGGCCAGGAAACCCCCGGATTCAACAAGTTTCAGAGCCTGCAGGTTGAGGTCCTTATAGCCGCGCAAGGCCTTCTCTAGGTGGTCGCGGCTGCTGGCCAGTTTCGGAGGGTCGAGGACAATGGCCCCATAGCTTTCTCCACTCTTCTTCAGGTCGCGGAGCAGCTGAAAGGCATCGCCTTCAAGCACGGCTTCGGGTTCCCAACCGCCCAGGGCGAGGTTCTTCTTGGCCTGTGCCAGAGCCTCGGCGCTGCTGTCGAGCAGCGTGACCGCCCTTGCCCCGGCAGCCAGGGCCGCCACGGCAAAGCCTCCGGTGAAGGTGAATGCGTCGAGAACGCGTCGACCGGCCAACCACGGTGCAACCAGTTTGCGGTTGTCGCGCTGGTCGGTGTAGAAGCCTGTCTTCTGCGAACGCAGATCGACGAGGTAGCGGTTGCCGTTCTCGCAAATCTCAATTTCGCCCGCGGGCGCCTCGCCCCAAAGCAGGCCCTCGGCGTCGGGCAATCCTTCAAGGCGCCGGCCGTCTCCGTCGGATTTCTCCCAAATTCCCCTCAGTCCGGGGACAGCTTTGGAAAGCAAGTTTGCGATCAAAGCCTTTTCGCGGTCGGCGCCGCTTGTCAGAAATTGCACGACAAGATACGGACCGAACTTGTCGGCGATCAAGCCGGGAATCCCGTCTGACTCTGAAAAGAACACCCGTAGCGCGTCGGTTTCGACACTCATTGGAGCCCGGAGCGCCCACGCCTCGTCGATACGACGCCTGTACCAGGCTTCGTCGACCCCATCGCTCTCGGACCATTCCATAAGGCGGATCCGGATCTTGGAGGTGGGATTGTACTGCCCAAAGGCGACAAAGGCCCCTTCGGCGGTGCGAACCTCGACGATCTCTCCGGCTGAAGGCTGTCCTTCCATGCGAGCCACAGCTCCTGAAAAAACCCAGGGATGCCGGTTGAGCGCCAGTTTTTCGCGACCAGGAAAGAGGTGGAGCTTCCTCAAGGTGTCCAATCGACTGTCGCCCGGGCTTCGAGGCCCACAGCGCCTTGATGATAGTATTGCGTCGGCTCGAAGGTGGTGCCCCAATCGGAGGACCATTGCCAACGGACCGCACACGCAAAGCGTTCGCTGGGGCTGGTGCCCAGACCTTCCAGCGCCCAATTGTAAACGTAGGGGATGTCGAGCGTAACGCCTTCCTTGGTGTCGAAGATTTCGAGCTTGCCCTGAAGGCTCAAGGGACCGTGGCTCCACCGTGACGACAAGTTGATCCACGCCGTACCGGGGCCGTAGGGCGAGGTGAGCGGCAAAGTCTCGGTGCGGCCGTCCAAGACAACCAAGTAGAAGGCACGGGCCGCTGGGTCGCCAAAATTTCCCCAAAGGTAGTGCGTCATGCCGACCTCGCCGTAGAGCCGCATCGCGCCGTCGCCGTAGTCGCCTTGCCACTCGCCTCCCAGCAAGAAGGCCCAAATTGTCGGCACCGGATTGTCGGGCAGCCCTAAGGCGCGGCCGTCAATGTCGTCGAAGCCGAGTTGCCCCATCAACCGGAACCCCGAGGCCGGCACCCATTGACCGTCGATCAGCAGACAGTTGTTGTTGGGGTTGATGTCGAGCTGGTGCGTGACTCCTACAGGCAGAACGTCGGCCAAGACGAAAGGTCCGGTAGGACTGCGGTGAACCAGGTAATTTTCCGAGGCCGCCCAGCTCCACGATTCGGCGCGATATTCGAGTCGGTGCGAGTTGTAGAGGATGGTGCTCGTAACGTCGGTTCCGCCGCCCTGAGTTCGGGTTTCGGGGGTTGCGATCAGCCAATCCAGGGTCCAAGGACCTCCCGAAAGCGTTCCCCGAATCGTGTCCAGAAAGGGAATCTCGTCCGAAAGGATGAGCGAATGGTCTAGGGGACCGATGTGAACTCTATCCCTCCCAATCTCGATCTGCAACGGATGAAAGTCGTACCAGAGCAGGCTCTTGGTGAGAAAGTGCGATTCCAGTGGAACCGCGCTGGTGGAGTTGGGCCACAGGAGTGTGGTAGCGTGCCAACCAGGGGTACGGTCGTAGTAGTCGGCGTGCAAAAGGAATCCCCAATGCCCCTTGGCCTCGGCGTGGACGGTCCACAGGGCGAACGGGTTCTCGTCCCCCCGGGCAAACGCGTACTGATCCCAAAACGGCTGGTCGTTGAGCCTGTAGGCCCCGCCCAGAATGCCCTCGAAGTCGCTTCCCCCCGTCACAGACTCTACATCGGCTTCGGGACTCGGGGCGGGTTGGGGCCAGGTGTCGTAAGGCGGCAAGTAGCCTCGCAAGACAGCACTGCGAACCAAAGCCTGCTGTTCGGGGTCGTTCCTGTCCTGCAACGCCTGGGCAGCAACGGTGGAGACACCGCCAAGTGCCGAGAGAAGAAGTGTCAGAAGCCAACAGATGAGAAACTTCACCACAGGAGTCTAGCCTGGAATCCTCGCCACCGCAACCAAGCACGTAGGGCTTTCTTGCCCAGGCGTCCTTTTGAAGGTACATTCATTTCCATGCTTCCCTCCTATCCTGAATTTGCCCCTATCGATTTGGCCATGAGGTCAGAGTTGCACCCATGGTTTCTTCAATTGCAGGAGGGGCTTTCCGAGTTCACGTTTTCGAACATCTGGCTGTTTCGCCACAACTACGGCTACCGGGTCAGCCGCTTCGGAGACGGCCTCTACCTCCTTTCAGGGACCAAGAATGGAAAGAAGTTCTTCTCGGCTCCGTGGGGTTTACCCAGCCGGGAGATTCTGACCGAGCTGTTTGCAACCCACGATTTCTTGAAGAACCTCAACCCCACCCAGGCCGTAGTCCTTGCCGACGACCTTCAGTCTTGGGGCTACGAGATTCGTCCCGACCGGGACAACTGGGACTACCTCTACGACAGCGGCGAGATGTCGACCCTCGATGGAAAGAAGTTCCACAAGAAGCGCAACCACGTGCATCAGTTTCATGCGGCCTACCCGACAGGGTTCGAGGGTCGAGAAATGGATCTTTCCGACCGTGACACTCAAGAGGCTCTGGGACTGCTGGAACTCTGGCAATCCCGCCGCGAGGACCGCAGCGATTATTTGCCTTCCAAGGATGCTGTGATCTATCGGGGCGAACTCGAACTGCAGGGGCGGATCTGGACGCTGAACGGCAAGACCATTGCCTTTGCCCAGGGAGAGACGACGCAACTGGGGCGGACCTTCACCATCCATTTCGAAAAAGCCGACGGCGAACATAAAGGGGTTTATCAAACCGTCTTTCTCGATTGGGCGAAAGAGCTCAGGGAAAGGTTCCCTCTCATTAACCGCGAACAGGACCTTGGCGAACCCGGCCTCCGTCAGGCAAAAGAAACCTACAGGCCCGTCGGCTACGTCCAGAAATTTCAAGTTTGGCCGGCCTCGGAAAACGCTACCTTCGCGTAGGAGCCCGGAACCGTAAGGTAACTTTTTGGTACCCTTCCGCACGGCGGTCTTGCGTAAATCGTGATTCCAGCACACAATTCTCGCCGATGTGCCGTTGGCACGAATCTTGCCTAAATTAGATCGATCCCTCATGACACCAAGGAGAGACGAGATGTCTGAAACCGTCGAAGCCGTCAGCGGCATTCCAGCCCTGTTCGGTAGCAATACCTTCAATGACGCCACCCAGCGCCAGCGCCTGCCCAAATCCATTTACAAGGAGCTGAAACAGGTCCAGGCCGGGAAAAAGAAGCTGACTCCCGAGGTCGCCGAAGTGGTGGCCAACGCCCTCAAAGACTGGGCCCTGGAAAAAGGCGCTACCCATTACACCCACTGGTTCCAGCCTCTGACAGGAATCACCGCCGAGAAGCATGATTCCTTTATCAGCCCTGTCGGCGACGGCACCGTCATCATGGAGTTTTCGGGCAAGGAACTGACTCAGGGCGAACCCGACGCTTCTTCATTCCCTTCGGGCGGCCTCCGCGCAACCTTCGAAGCGCGCGGCTACACGGCTTGGGACACCTCGTCTCCCGCCTTCTTGAAGACCGACGCCAGTGGCGTGACTCTGTGTATTCCCACCGCGTTTGTCGGTTATCACGGACAAGCCCTCGACAAGAAGACAGCTCTCCTGCGTTCCATGGGAGCCCTCAGCGAACAAGCAATGAGGGTCCTCAAGGCGCTCGGTAACACCACCTCAACGCGGGTGGTCACGACGGTGGGCCCCGAGCAGGAATACTTCCTCATCGATGCAGAGTACTTTACTCAGCGACCCGACCTTCTGCTCACCGGACGTACCGTTCTCGGTGCGTTGCCCTCCAAGGGCCAGGAATTGGAAGACCACTATTTTGGGGCGATTCCGGACAACATCGCTGGATTCATGCGTGAGTTCAATGAGGAACTCTGGAAACTCGGCATCACCGCCAAGACCCAGCACAACGAAGTGGCGCCGCACCAGTATGAAATTGCCATTATCTTTGACACCTCGAACGTTTCGGCGGACCAGAACCAGGTTCTTATGGAGACTCTCCGCAAAGTCGCCAGCCACCACGGGTTGGCGGGTCTTCTTCACGAGAAGCCCTTTGCTGGTGTCAACGGATCGGGCAAACACAACAACTGGTCCATGGGTACCGACGACGGCAAGAACCTCCTTGATCCCGGCAAGAATCCCCAGGACAACACCCAGTTCCTGCTGTTCGCCGCCGCCGTCATCGAGGCGGTCGACTCGAACGCGCTCCTGCTCCGCACGGCCGCGGGCAACCCTGGCAACGACCATCGTCTGGGGGCCAACGAAGCGCCGCCGGCCATCATCTCCATTTTCCTTGGCAGCCAGATGTCCGACATTTTGGACGCCATCGCCGACGGAAAAGAGATCAAGGCCAAGGAAGGCGTCAAACTCGAGCTGGGGCACAATAGCCTGCCCGACCTTCCCAAGGACCTTACAGACCGCAATCGGACCAGCCCGTTTGCCTTCACTGGCAACAAGTTTGAGTTCCGCATGGTTCCTTCCGGCGACTCGATCAGCGGACCAAACGTTGTGCTCAACACTGTGGTGGCCGATGTTTTGGCAAACTTCGCCGACCGTCTTGAAAAGGCCGGTGATAAGCTGGCCGAAACCAAAAAGATCATTGCGGAGAGCTACAAGGCCCACCGAAGGGTGGTCTTCAACGGAAATGGCTACTCGCCTGATTGGGAGGTGGAGGCCGGAAAACGCGGTCTGCCCAACGTGAAGGCCTGGGTGGATTGTATCCCCGAGTACGGCTCGGAAAAGAGTGTCGCGCTGTTCAGCAAGCACAAGGTCTTCAGCAAAGAAGAACTGCACAGTCGCGTTGAAATCTACCTGGAGAAGTACGCCAAGACGATTAACATTGAAGCTGGCGTCATGATCGAGATGGTCAAGAAGAATATTCTTCCCGCCGCTCTCGAATGGCTGACCGGTTTGGCCGGTACCGTCGAGACCCTCAAGGCCTCCAAGGTGCCCACAGGCGGCGCTGAGAAGCAGTTGAAGGAAGGCGGAGCGCTTGTCGAAAAGTCGTACGCGGCTCTCGATGGCCTCGAGGCCAAGCTTGAGAAGACCCGGGCCATCGACGACGTTCACCACAAGGCGCAGGCGTTCCGCAAGGATGTGTTCTCGGCTATGGGAGAACTCCGCAAGGAAGTCGACGCACTTGAGCGAATCCTTCCGGCCGACTTCTATCCCTACCCGACCTACGAGGACATGCTGTTCCGTTTTTGATTGTAGACCGTGACCAAAAAAAAGCTGACCGCAGGGTCAGCTTTTTTTGTTTGCCACCCGCGGGCGAAAACGAGCCTTCCGCAGGCGTATGGGAAAGTGTCCGCACCGGAATTCGTCCCGCGGGCGGTAAACCCTAGGGCAAAAGAAAACCGCTCCTCGGGGAGCGGCTGAAACTTCGGGGACAGCCCGGTATCACACTTTGGCGATCTTGTTGGCCTTCAAGCAACTTGTGCACACTTTTACGTGGAACACGGTGCCTTCCAGGAGCGTCTTTACGCTGACAATATTGGCTTTGAACTTACGCAGAGTCCGAACTCCGATGTGCTGACCAGCACCCCCCTGCTTCTTCGGCTGACCTTTGCGGGGGACGTTGTGCCCGGTGGTGGTGCCTTTACCGCAAATTTCGCATCTTCTGGCCATAAGAAAACCCCTTCAAAAAACTCTAGGTGAGGAAACTATCATATCTGCGACGGAAAGATCAAGGGCCGATTGTCTCTTTCAAGTCGTCTTGCCATGCCTTAGAATGAAAGCCATGGTGGTTCTTCCAGACCCTCAACTCAACTCTCCAGCCAATCGCATCTTGCTCGTGCTGGGGCAGACTCCTTTCCCCGTCGAACTTCTTGACCAACAGTTTCGGGTCATCTACTGCAACCTCGCCTACACAAAAACCTTCCTGCCACCCGCGTCGGTGGCGCTTGATCGCCCGACCCAGGTCTTTCCAGAAGTCCTTCCCGATGGTCGGCCCCGTTGCGAAGTGCTGGCCCAGGTGGAAGGCGAAGGTCTGTGGAAAGGGGAGTTGACCGTCAACACGGCCAATGGGGAACCCCTCCCCGTCAGGGTGAGCGTTTTTCCCATTCATCAGCCTGGCGACCAGCAATTTGAGTATTCGGTCTTCTATGAGGACATCAGCGAAGAAGTTAGTGGCCGCCAGGAGTTGGCGCATCAGCGCAACCTCTTCGAGATCCGGTCGCGTCAGGCGCAAACTGGGGAGCTGCTGAGTATGATCGCCCACCAATGGAGGCAACCACTCACCGTCGTCATGTCGCTGATTGGGAACATTCAGCTTAAGGCTCAGATGGGACCCTTGGACGCGGAGTATTTGAACTCCAAACTCGAGAAGATGTCGCAGTCGGTTCACTTCCTGTCGGAGACCATCGACTCGTTCCGCAACTTTTACGCGCCCTCAAAATTCAAAAGCTTGGAGAACCTCTCGACTCTTGTGCGACGGGCGCTCGACTTGGTCCTTCCCTCGCTCGTAAAACTTGGCATTCAACTGGAGATCAAACTGGCTTCCAACTCTCCTATGGTCAGAGTGTTCGCCGGAGAAATCATGCAAGTGGCCCTCGAACTGATCAACAACGCCCGAGACGCTCTGACTGCGGGCGCTCCCGCAACACCTCTCTTGCGGCTGACCCTTGAGAAGGAGGCTGGAGGGGCCGTTCTGCGCGTCGAGAACAATGGTGGCAATATTCCTGTCGACGACCTCCCTCACATCTACGACCCGTACTACACGATCAAGGATGGTCCCCACGGAGCCGGCTTAGGACTTTATATGGCGAAGCTTATTGTTGAGAATCACCATGGAGGGGCACTGTCCGTCGTTTCCAGCGGAGGGTTGACCACGTTCACCTGCATCCTTCCCATGGAGGATCATTGATGGACCAGGCCAACTCGGGGGAATTGCTGGCGTCTCTGATGCGGCTTGCGGACGGAGCCTCGGTCCTCTACGTTGAGGACGAACCTTCGATTCGCGCCGAGATCACCGAAACCCTGGAGACGCTCTTCCCGACCGTGGTGACGGCCGAAAACGGCACCCAGGCCCTCGAGTTGTTCCAAAAAGGGGATTTCGCCCTGGTCATTACAGACATCAATATGCCGGAGATGACGGGTATCGAGTTCATTCGGGCCCTTCAGAAGACCCGGCCCCAGCAGTCCATCCTCGTTACCTCGGCCTACAGCGATTCCGCCAATCTGATTCCCCTGATCAACCTGGGCGTGGGGAGTTTCATCCTCAAACCTGTCGACTGGAAACTATTTTTGGCCCTGATCCACAAGGAATTGACAGTTGCTCAAGGGGCTCGGGAAGAGGTTCGCTACCAGAAGCGCCTCGAACGCGAAGTTCAGATCCGCACCGAGGAACTCCGCGAAACCCAGCAGCACGTCGTGAGGCTACAGGAAGCCAAGGACAACATGCTTGCGCTGATCAGCCATGAGCTTCGAACACCGCTTAACGGTATCCTGGGTTTCATCGAACTGCTTCGTCCTTCGCTGGCGGATGAGGAAACCAGGGCCTTCCTGGACCACGTCGAGAACTCCGCGCGACGATTGGAACGGTCGACCCGAAAAGCCTTGGACTTTTCAAGCCTGTCGACGGGGAAACGGACAATTCACCGGGAGAACTACCACATCTCCGCCCTGTTGCAGGCCGCCCGTGATCAAGTCGCCGAACGCCTTGAAAAGAACGAGACGATGCAGGTGCTTTGGGACGGTCCCGACGACCTCTCGCTTTTTACAGACGCGCAGTTGGTTGTCGAGATTCTGAAGAACCTCCTGGAAAACGCGGCCAAATACGCAGGATCGAACCCAACGGTCCGGTTCTCGTATCAGCGCGAGGGGGCGTGGGACGCCTTGGTCGTGAGGGACTCGGGACCAGGGTTTTCTGAAACAACGCTGGAGACCCTGTTTCAACCGTTCAGCACCGGAAACATCATGCACCACTCCGAAGGCATGGGGTTGGGTCTGGCCCTCGTAGACGTCATCATGCTGACCCTTGGCGGGCGGGTCGAGGCTCGAAACAGCCCGGAAGGCGGCGCCGAAATCAAACTGAGGTTTCCGATCGTCAAGGCGTCGTGACGAGCGAAACCTCTCCCGATTTCAACCCGTAGAGACGCGCGACCAGGGCGTCGAGGGTCCGCGCTGCTGCCAGAAATTCCGTCAGCCAAGCTTGGACATCCTGCGGAGGGACCTTGGCCAAGACTCGCTCCCGAAAGAAGGCGGGCCATTCGGCGGCCGACCTTTGCAACACGTAGGCCTGGAACTCATTCACCATCAGGGCCTCGAAGGAGGGATCGTAGTCCGAACTGGCGAGAAACGCCCGAAAAGCCCGCCGCGCTTGTTCGGACAGAGCCTCCCACGCTGTCAACACGCCCTGACGGAACTCGGGTGAAGTGTAGTAGAGGCCGTGAAAGGCCTCGTGGACAAACAGAACCCGCCTCAGCGCGGGTGGAGATTGCTGGCTGATGCCGACCAAGGCCCCCGTACCAGCCTCCCACGAAGCCTGTCCGCGCGGGACCAAGATCCCCGCAGCGATGAGCCGCTCGCGCAACTCGGTTTCCGATGCGTTCAGAGCGAAGCCACCGGAAGCTGCCTCGGTGAAGAAACGGGCCATGTCGGGGGCAGAGTAGTCGTGGGCATTCCAGCCGTGAAGACCGGCCATGGCCTCGTCAGTGATCAACTGACCGCGAAAACCCGTCTTCTCCACATAGAATGCCAGGCGTTTGAGGTAGTCGTCTTGAACGCGATAGTCGCGGCTCAGCAAGACGAGAACCGATGTTCCCGACCAGGAAAACCACTCGCGGCGGGGGTTGCGCCATGAGGCTTCGGTCCAGGCGATCAGCGTTTTGGGGTCAACGGGCAGGTCGGCCCGAGGCCCAAACGCGCGGATTCTGACGTCGGCTAACGAGGCGTTCGCTCCTGAAATTTCAATTCGATTCGGGAAGAAGCCCCAGGCGTCGGGTGAAAATACCCACTGAACGACGCCAGGCGCAAATTCAAACCTCCGCGCATCCTTCCCCGCGCCGGAGATCTCTGCCTGCCAGTCTGTTGTTCCAGTTCTTTCCACCAGCAGTCCCGGCACGAATCCCGAGGCCACCTTCCAGGGGGGTAAATCCACCCGGAGATCCTCTAGCGAGCGGGTGATCCAGGCTCCCTGACCTCCCGGCCGCCCAACACTCCTAAGGAGAATCAGTCTACTAGGAAGGCGTCCACGAAGGGTGAGTGAAAGCAGGGCGTCTGGAATTTGAAAGGCGATCCTGACGTCGGGGGCCGCGACGGTTGGAAAATGCAGCGTCTTTCGGCCTCCGGGGAAGATCAGTTTGGCTTCATCGATCAGACAGCCGGCAGGCAAGGTGAGCCACGAAAGAGCCGGGACAGCCTGAGGAGGGAACAACAGCGTCCGACCGTCGGCATCTGAAACCTCGCCTAGGGCGACCTGCGAACCGCCAGGTTGGACCAAGCGGCCAAGACCGCAAATCGGGTTCGCCAAGCCTACAAGGAGGAGCAAAGGCAAGAGTCTGCGCATCAGACCAGAGCCAAGACGCCTTCGGCTAGGTGCCGAGCCAGCGAGAGTCGACGTTCTCGATCGAACCCTGAGTCTTCACGGATCAAGGTGTCGAAGTAGCCCGTGAATCCCGTCGGCAGGGACTGCAAACCATCGATTTGGAACTTGATTTCTTCGGCGGGGCACAGAAATTGTTTGTTGACGGCAAACAGAAGTTCCGAAAGCGTCGCCAGGTAGCCGGCGAAGCTGATCTCGAAGAACAAGCCGTCGCGATTGAACACCGCCGCTGCAATGTCGGCAAGAAGGTGTTCGAGACGTCCCATCAAGTTCTGCTGATGAAACGACCAAAACGACTCGGGCAGATTTTCGAGCTGTGTCTTGATGTCGCGTATCCAGGTCGACTTGGTCAGCAGGGGAATCCCGTGAAGCAAACGAAAAAGACCATAGGTCGTCTCCTGGAGGAGAGGACAATGGGGATTCCCCAGTCCGGCAAGCTCTTGGTTCACCCGGGAGACTTCTTTGTAGTCCAGGTGGATTGGCACTTTCTCCAAGAAGAAGCGATCCTTCTCCTTGGAAAGAGAGGTTTCCAGAAATTGCAACGGGGGCAACCCCTTCAAGCGTTCGGGGAATGGCGGGATCGAACCATGGAAGAAAACGTCCATCTTCAAGCAGAACAGAGGTGAGTCGGGCAAACCGCCCCCATGGTAGGGGATCCGCTGCAAGCATTCGATTTCCGGGCCGCCGGTGAAACTCTCTAGGATCGTCTCCACCAAATGGTTGATCTTCTGGATCATGATGGCATAGTAACACGGGGGATGAAAAAAATGAATCTGATCCGAAACGTCTGGTTGCCTCCCGACGGCGACAGCCGTTTGGTTCGGTTCCAAGAGTCCTTGGTCCACGAGACGGGCCGGATGGAGTGGGCGGCGCTCCCCCCGTTTCTGGTCCTGAGTTCTCCGGACCGGAGTCCCGTCGGTCACGTGGAAGTCGACGCTTGGATCCTAGCTGACGGCCAACCGTTATTGGAAGCGCGGGACAGCGAAGGCGGTCTTGGGGAGTTCTTTCTGGGGCTCCCTTTTCCCAGACCGTGGTCCGAAAGCGAGTTGGCCACACTGCCTCGGCCCCCGAACTTGGTCTGGATACGTGGCCGACTGGCGCGGTTGGAGCTCGACTGGAATGACGACGCCTGCGCCGTTTGGTCTTGGACGTCCTTACGGGGCTGGAAGCCGGCCCTTCCCAAGGAATGAGGCTGTTTGGTCTGCCTGGAGTGGCCTGACCGTTGGCGACAAGCATCCACGCCTGGGCGTCGTCGGTCCTTGACCAGGTCCGGCTGGCAGAACACCCTTTGGGGTTGAGTTCTTCGCCGCCGGTCCAGCCAACTGTCGCCGCCAACGAGAGCCCATCGCCCGGGGTCTGACTGTAGATCAAAGCATCGGTCACGGGCGCGTCTGGTCTCGGGCGCAGAACGAGCAGCCCCTTGGTCGCCGAGAGTCCCTTGCCGTACTGCCAAAAATCCAAGGCAGAGGGTGTCGCGTCCGAACCGCCGCTAGAGGCCTTGTCGTCAGTTTCGTTGCTTTCGGCGGGGTCGCTCTTGGCCTTGTAGTGAACTACGACGAAATCTCCTTCGGTAACGGCCACGTCGGGCAAGATGGTTCTCTGCTTGGACTCTGAACCGGCGATGGCCTCCAACGTCCAGCCTCCAAGGCTGCCCGGGGTTTCCACACGGAGTTCCACGAGGTCGCCATGGGCGCCAGAACCAGCGACCCGAACCTCGTTGAGGCGAAGCCCCGCCGGGTGGTCGTTGGGTCCCCAGAAGCGGCCCGCAACGCTAGTCAAATTGCTTCCGGAGTCCTTCACTTCGGCGCTCCAGTGGTAGCCCTTGCCTGGTTTCATTCCTTTGGGGAGAGGGACCTTGACCTTGTCCCCTTCAACCTTGGGTGGGGGCGACACAGCGGCGTCGACTTTGGTCTTGGCCTCTGCGACTGGTTCGTCGAATTCCAGGGCGAGTTCCCGACCGTCAGGTGACACTTTGGTTTCGAGCAGCTTTGGTGGCATTGAGTCGATCAGCGGTGGAGAATGGCACCCGGCCAACGGAACGATCAGGGCGAACAGCAGAAGTTTTCTCATAGCAACCTCCGCCTCGCTGACGAGCTTCCCAGGCCATTTGCTTCAAAATCTCCATGGGTTTATACTCAAACTATGGATTCCAACCCATTACAACAAAAGTACGGGCGCATTTTCGAGCCCGGAGAGCTCATCTTCGAAGAAAACGACGACGGCGATCACATGTTCATCATCCAGGACGGGCAGGTGATGATCAGCCGAACCATCAACGAGCAAGACACTCCTGTCGCCATGCTTGAAAAGGGCGAATTCTTCGGCGAAATGGCGATCGTTAATCGCATTCGGCGCACAGCGCGGGCACGGGCCCAAGCCCGAACGCAACTCTTGGCCTTCGACCGGGTCGGCCTCGAGCAGTTGGTCGAAAAGAACCCTAAGATTGCCCTGAGCATCATTGATCGTCTGTGTCGGCGCCTGGGTACGGCCAACGCGCAGATTCGCCAAATGGCCCAGCAAACCAGTCGGCGGTCTATGGCGGTTGCGCTTCAGGTCTTGGCTCAGAAGGACGAGGGAATGGGAACCATCTCTCAGATTCAAAGGGAACTGGGCATGACGTTGCAGTGTCCTCAGGCCGAAGTTGAGGCTCTGATCAAAACCCTTGTGGTCCAAGGCGCCTTGGGCCTCGACGGCGACCTTGTCCTGGTCAGGGACAAGGTACTCCTCCACAAACTGGCAGAGTCGATGTGAAATGGACGCTGATTCTCCTCTGGGGAATCCTCGCGGTCCTGCCCCTGAGCGCCGATGAACCCTGGGTCCTGGTGACCGGACCCGAAGCCGTCGATTCGATTCCTGTCGATCCTGTTCAGCCGGTGTCGGCTTGGCGGGGATTCTATACCGACGGCGTCGACAGGTTTTGGGTGTATCTGACTCGCTCCCCTTTCTTCTTCGTGCAATCGGTTCCCGACGCAAGACTTGTCTCAGGCACCTCCTGGAACGTTGTCGTTTTCTTCCCGGCGTTGTGGAAGACTGGGCCACGGGGAGTCTGGCTTGACCGTTGGGTCGCCGATTTCAGAGTCCTCTTGTCGCTGGCGTCGGGTGACGTGCCGGCCTTTCCCGCTATCCTCACGAAAGGGTAGGGAACGACCGATAATCGGGGGATGAAGAGAACGAACTTGGGTCT
This sequence comes from uncultured Spirochaetales bacterium, assembly GCA_964475005.1. Classification (GTDB taxonomy): domain Bacteria; phylum Spirochaetota; class Spirochaetia; order JABEVK01; family JABEVK01; genus JAIFLN01. Next base: position 6,230 of record CAYYUZ010000061.1, on the reverse strand, counting down.
GTGCGCGATGCTAATCTGCGGGTTTGCCGGTATTTCGGCTCCCGTGACCGCGCAGGCCGCCGGGCCCCTGTCTCTGGGCGCTGGCGACGTGGTCGTCGAAGCAGGGGATGATGGCTACCATCTGTTTATCCGGCAGAAAGAAGGGGCGTCCTCGGTTCTGCTTTCCGAAGCCTTTGAGCTGCCGAATCACAAACTGTCGACCTACGCCTTCCGCCCCGTGGGACCCAACCCTGCCAACGACAATGAAAAAAGGCTTCTCGACGGCAAATTTCTGACCCAGCCGTCTTTGGTCAGCTCGACACCGCTCGAACACGCTCCTCTGGGGAGGGTTTTTCAGATCGTCATCCCCCACGCCGTCGAATACGGCTACCCCAACTTTCCCAACGCGCGTTACGGAAAGATTGAAGTGCAGAAGGCCCTTGTCACGCCGAATACACCGTTCTGGTTTTCTGTTCGGGTCTTCGCTAAGCCTTTTGCCGACTACAGCGGAGCCTATCAAGACAACGCTTTCGATCTGAAGTCGTTTGTCATTCAGACCTACCATCCGACCCCGGACCACTTCGAAACCGGTCTGGTGGAGGGTTTCAGCCGGCTGGGAAACGCTTATAAAGCCAAGGATGTCGACGACGCCTTGAATCAAGTCAGAAAGATCCTCGACCGCGATACCGAGAGCCTTGATGTGGTGGCCTGCATCGACACAACGATGAGCATGGGGCCGGCAATACAGGAGTTCAAGACCCAGTTGGTGGGAGCCTTTCGCGACGGCCTGAAGCGGGCCAAGACTTACCGCATCGGTCTTGTCTTCTACAGGGACTATATGGAAGAGTACGTGACCCGGGTCCTCCCTTTCACGTCAAACCCCGATCAAGTGCAACATGACCTCGACGAGGTTTCCGCCAAGGGAGGCGGCGACATTCCTGAAGCCGTGGTGGAGGGGATGTGGGCCGGTCTGAGCAACTTCAACTGGTTGGCCAAAGACCGCGTGGTGATTGTTTTGGGTGATGCCCCGCAACACCCGACGCCGCGCGGCAACGTCACGGAAGACATGATGAAACAACTTGCCGCCGAGAAGCGCGTCGAGCGGCAACTCATCATGCTGCCGCAAACCGAGTTCTGACGATTCCGACCTCACGCCTTAGGCTTGGGGACCTTGTCCTTCACATCCTGCAGCATCTTCTGAGTTAGCAATTTGATCCAACCCGGTGCGCCCGAACTCTTGTCGAGGTCGCCCAAGTCGGCCAAGATCGACTGGAAATCGGCTTCGGACTCGGCGAACTTGCCTTTCTTCTTTTTCAAGAGGGCAATCTCGTAGCGGGCCGAAAACGTGTCCTCGTGGCTAGCGTTCGGTTGGTTGTCGAGAAACTTCTGGTAGATTCCCATCGCCTTATCGAAGTCATTGTCGTCCGCCGCTGCTTGCGCTCTCTGAAAGTAGATCGCCGAAGGCGCATCGTCGGCCAAAGGAGGCGGGGCGGATTTGCAGGAAACTGCCAGAAGGGCGGCGACCATAGCGAGTGCGAGGGCAGATTTCATCAACGGGAACCTCTCGCCGCTGAATCTAGCATTGACGAGGCTCGTGGTCAATGATCGCCGACCGCGGGACTCTGCCCAGACTTGGAAGGCCTTGGTGATTCTGCTACCCTAGCCGGATGCTAGCCGTCTTCATCAATGTCGCCGCCGTTGTCGTGGGGTCCCTGGTGGGCCTCCTCTTCGGACGGAAAATCAACGAAAAGCTCAAGACTCTTGTCATGACCAGCGCGGGCCTGACGACCTTGCTGATCGGACTACAAATGGCCTGGAAGGGGCAGCGTATACTGTACCTCCTCCTTTCGATTCTGATCGGAGGACTGATCGGCTACGCTCTCAACATCGAAGGCGGAATTCTCAGATTTGGCGAGATGTTGAAGAAAATGGTTCCGGCGTCGAAGGACGATTCCGGAGGTTTTGCCCAAGGTTTCTTGGCGGCCAGCGTCTTGTTTTGCGTCGGCGCCATGAGCATTCTAGGCTCGTTTCAGGCTGGAGCCGAGGGCAAAATGGACATCATTCTGATCAAGTCGGTGATGGACGGGTGCATGGCCGTGATCCTTACCGGCGCGTTGGGGATCGGCGTCGGGTTCTCGGCACTCACCATTTTTGTCTATCAAGGGGCTCTGACTCTGGCGGCTGTCTGGGTGAAGCCTTGGGTCGATGTTCATCCGCTGGTCCTCAGCGAAGTGTCAGGAGTCGGTGGCCTGATGGTGACGATGATTTCCCTCAACCTGCTGGAACTCAAGAAGATCCCAACGGGCAATTTTCTACCAGCTCTTGTCGTCGTCGTGGGGTTCGTTCTTGTTGACCCCTGGTTAGGTAGGCTCTTGGGCGGTTGAGTGCGCGCGGGCTAGTCGAGAGGTTGGTACCAGGGGAACACACGCAACCCCTGCTTCTCTAGGTCACTTCGCCGGGCCTTTTCCACGATTTCCCCCGCTCTTGCCTTAGCGTAGACAAACCAAGGACCTTGATCGCTCTCCGAGGGCAACGGCTGGGTGGCCACCGCAAGGTCGGGCCAGCAGGAGTAGTCCCTTTGGGTGGCGGAAAGCGTTCCAGTCGCCAGACCGGCTAAGTCGGAAACGATGGCACTGGCGGTGGGCCGGGCTCCTGCGCCGCGACCCTGAAAGTACAGCGCCCCGGTTTCGCTGCCCTGGACCAAGACACCGTTGAAGGGGCCTTCCAGCGCCGCCAACGGATGGGGGAGCGGAATCACCGAGGGCTCCACAGAGAACCTGTACCCCGATTCCGTCACTTCGGCCCGTGCCAAGAGTTTGATCCGCGCGCCGTGGGCTGCGGCCTGTTTGAGATCCTCAGGCGTGACAACCTCGAGTCCCTTGAGGGGGATAGTCCGCCAGTCGACCCACACGCCAAAAGCCACGGAGGCCAACAGTGCCAGTTTGTGCGCGCTGTCGGTTCCTGAAACATCGAGAAAAGGATCGGCCTCGGCGAAACCCAGGGATTGGGCCTTCATCAAGGCCGTTGGGTAGTCCATTCCCGAACTCCCCATGTCGGTCAAAATCGAATTGCAGGTTCCGTTGACGATGCCTGCCAGACCCAGAACACGGTTGGCCACTAGATCTTCGATGAGCGTTCTCACCACAGGAATAGCCCCGGCACAGCTGGCCTCGAAGCCTATTGCAAGTCCCCGGGATCGGGCGAGAGCAAAGAGTTCGGGTCCAAAGGTTGCCAGAAGAGCCTTGTTTGCCGTCACGACGTGCTTCCCGGCGGCCAGGGCTTTCTCTACGACGGTTTTCGCAAACCCGAGGCCTCCGGCAAGTTCTACCACCACCTTAATCGCGGGATCGGCAAGAGTTTCCTCTAGCGAGGAACGAAACAGACCCGGATTCAACCCAAGTTTTTCGGCGTGAGCATAGTTCTGGTCAAAGACGGCCAGCAGAGGAAAACTCCCACCGGTCCGGCGCGTCAATTCGGCGGCCGATCCGGTCAGAATGCTGGCCGTTCCCCCTCCGACGGTTCCGCAACCGACGAGGGCCACGCCCCAACGACTCATTGCGGGGGGATGATCAACTGCCACCCGGGGTAGATCAAATCTGGATTCTGAATAAGTTTCTGGTTTCTTTTCCAGATCTTGGGCCAATCCCAAGGCGAACCAAAGATGTCTTTGTATTCGGAAATTCTCCACAAACTGTCACGTCGATCAGGAATCAAGCGAACTGTGTAGAACTTGTCTATGGCTAGCGAAAGGTAGGTGTCGATCAGTTTCTGGGCTTGGAGGAAGGACTCGTTGGCCAGCGTCAAATCACCCGCATTGTAGGCCCGGACACCCTGCGCCCACTGGTCCTTGGCCTCGTCCAGGTAGGTGACCCGCTGTTTGTCGGCCAAAACGACCACTGAACCGTCTGAGGGGATCAAAACCGATACCGGCTTGGGTTGGAGCTTGTTCAATTCCTTGGTGCCGTCCCAGGGCTGGGGCAGGATGATGTGGTCCTGCGGGTCGACCACGGTCTTGCCCGAAGCGTCTTCGAGCTTCTTCATGGTGTCCATCATCATCTGCTCGGTCCGCTTGCGCTCCATCGCCTGTTGCGCCTTGCTGGCAGCCGATTTGGCCTGGAACAAGGCTGTGTTCCACGACTCTTCGGCCGCATCGAGCTGATACTTCTTCCACGAGCCCGTGCCTTGAAAGAAGGCGTCGTTAGCGGATTGCACCAAGTCGGGAACCCACACAAAGGCGTCAACTTTCTCGGCGGTGTCGAGAGCCTTTTGGACTTGGGCCCGAAGATCCTGGACGGCCGCCAGCCGGGCGCCCAATCTAGAAGTCTCAGTCTCAAGCGCGGCAACCGCGTCGGTGGAGAGGGGGTAGCCGGTTGAATAGTCCTTGAGAAGCTGGGCGCGGGCCGTGCTGGCTTGGTCGAACAACTGTGCGCTGGTGTCGGGCTCCCAGAGATCGGCCTGAAGAGCCTTCAAGCGCTGGACGGCCTGATCAAGTTTGTCGACTGCCGCCTTGGTTCTGGCCGCCGAAGCGGCATCTCGGGCGGCGTGGGCCTTCTCGATCGAGGTCTTGAGAAGTTCTCTGGCAGAATCCGGATCGGCCGCCGCCTTGGCATGGGCTTGCGCCAGGGCCTGCCTGGCTTGGTTCAGCAGGTCGGGGCTGTACTTGTCGGCTTCGACGGCTTGGGCTTCGGCGATGGCGTCTTGTGCTGCTTGGAAATCCCTGTCGCTGACTGGCTCAGGGGCCGGAGGAGGGGGAGGCGCCGGGGTGGGCTCGGGCGTGGGCTCGACCACCGGGGGCGGCGTCGGCTCAGGGGTAGGTTCGACCACCGGAGCGGGTGTTGGTTCGGGCGTCGGGGTCACCACCGGGGCAGGCGTCGGTTCAGGTGCCGGTGTAACGACAGGAGCCGGGGTCGGTGCGACTTTTTTGGGTGCCGTGGCGCACGAAGCTAAGGTCCAAACCACACCGCAAGCCAACAGGGCCAGCCCTGTCGCGCGGATCACTCTTTGCATTCTCATCGTGGAAACCTCCCGACCGCTCCTCCTCAATGTACCTGAGCTTTGTGAAAAAATCTAGAAAAACTCTTAGGATAAGGCTATGATCGCCTCGGAGGTGCCATGGTCCGCCTATCGATTGTTTCCCTGCTGTTGTTCTTTCCTTGGTTCCTCTCAGCCGCCTCTGTTGGTTCCCTTGTCTCCCTGGAAGGCGAGGTATCGGTGCTTCGCGGAGGAGTGGTCATTCCTTCGGAAAAACTGTCCGACGGGTATCTTCTTGAGGATTTTGACACGATCACAACCGGTGCCAGCGGACGGGCGGACATTGTCTCGGCCCCATCAACTGGTGTCGAAAGTCGAGTTCATATGGAATCCGGGACCTCGTTGTATCTCGATGTCTCTCCCTGGAAAAGGGAACAGCCCTTCGGAGTCGAGTTGTTGGCGGGGGCGGTAGCGGTCATCGTTTCCTCCACCATCGGCGTGTCTGCGGTCGAAGTCAGGACAGAGATGGGAACATTTTTGGGGGCCGGGCCCCGGTTTCGCGTGTACGACAGCCCTCAAGGGGACGTTCTGGTGCTCTCCGAGGCCGGAAAGGTGTTGTGCCGGGCTGGCGAACGCAGTGTTTCGGCGGACCCAGGCGCCATGGTCGAAGTGTTGGCTCCCGGACGAAAAGTACGCACCATCCCTGTCAACCCTTCGACCCTCGATTCTGCGGCCACCTCTTGGTCGTCCCAGCGAAACCAAGTGTTTCGCGAACAAGCCGAAGGCTACCTAAAGAGTCTTGGTTCGCGCTATCTCTGGCAAGGCGGTCTCTTTCAAAGGGCTTGGGGGCGAATCGAATCCGTGAAGGATGACCCTGTTCAAAGCCAGCGGGCCGTTGCGAACCTGCGCCGGGCTGCGGCTCCTTTGGAGCGGTCGGTTGTTCGGATGGCGGCTCTCAGAAACCTTTTCGACGAGGGATTGCTCGCGTCGACGGCAGAACTGGCGCGAGGCTACTCCGCCAAAGATTTTTTTGGCCAAGTCGCTCAAGATGCCCCAAGTTTCGCTGTGAGGTTAGGTCAGGCTCGGGCTTTATATAGGAACGTTGCCGACCGCAACGGGGGCGACTTTCCCGTTGCTTCGGACGGATCGTTGGTTACCTGGGATTCTGACTTCTTCCACTAGAATTTGGTTCTGAGCTGCTGCGGAGGATTCTGGCGGCGCCTCGGGCTCCGTCGAATCCTCACGTGCTTCCAGCACGCTCCGGTTCTCCGCTCGCCTTC
>CAYYUZ010000060.1:0-22161 GCA_964475005.1 uncultured Spirochaetales bacterium | reverse complement strand
AGGTCGCGACGCTCTGGTCGATTTCGTTCAACCGGGATTGGAGCCCCAAGACACCTTCGCGCAGCTCGGCTTCGCCCGCCGTGATTTCTTCCCGCAACCTGGACTCGGAATCCTTGGCTTGCTTTTCGATCCGTTCTTCCAGCTTGAGGAAAACCACAGACGAGAGATCCTCGGCTTGGCGCGCGGCCTCGTTGAACGCGGCGTCGGCCCGGTTCTGCACCTCGTCAGCCTTGGCTTCGAGAGCCGTCTCGGTTTCACGGACAAAGGCCAGCCGACGGAGGTCGAGTTCCCCGACAAACGCCCGGAATCCGTCCACCTGCTTCTGCGCTTCTTTGAGTTGCCCGACGTAAACCAGCGTCTCGCGCTCGAAGATATCCAGCGAGCCCTTGCGCACAGCCTCGAGGTCTTTCTGGTTGATTTCGGTGAATTCTTGACGGAGCTGACCGAACTCGGCTTCCAGCGACGTCATTTGGTCTCCGGCCGTTTTGATGCGTTGCGAAACCTTGTCGACAAAAAGCGTTTCTTCTTTCAGGCGGTCGATGTTTGTGTCGACTCGGGCGGTCTGGGCCTCCAGTTCGGTCATCGATTTGGCGTAGCGGTCGAGCCTAGCCTGCATCTGCTCAATTTCCGGGGTCCGGGTCAGCAGGTTTGACTCCACGCCCTGAATGCGGCGGAGAATCTCTGTGGCTGTCTTGTCGTGCACCTTGAGAACGGTTTCAAAATCGCGGACTGTGGCGGTTCGCTCCTCGACGAAGGTGTTGAGGTCACGGCGGACGGTTTCGGCGAATTGCCGGATTTTCTCAAGAGACCGGTTGTTCTTGTCAAGCTGGCGGTAGACAAAGAGGATCACTACCACGGCCCCGAGGACCACGAGGTAGCCGAAATCAAAGTTCAATATGGAACCCTCCCGGTGATCGTATTGTACCCCGGATCGCGCAGGCAACGAAAGACGAAATCCTGTAGTTGAAAGTACGTCGAGAAGGAAAACGCGGCCTGGCTGCCGTTTTTCGGTTTTCGGGTCAGGTGAGCGCACGGCATTCCCGCCGAAGCCGCGCCCAAAACATCGTAGGTATAGGAGTTCCCAACATAAAGGATGTCGGAGCAAGCGAGCCCCAGCCTCTGGGCCAGCACTTCAAACGGCTGGGAATGCGGCTTGAGGTAGCCCGTTTCCTCTGAAGAGAACGCGAGGTCCCAGGGGCCCGCGAGGCCCAGGTCGGCCAGCCGGTTTCTGATGGGAAAGTCCGATAGGACCGCCAGCTTCAGCCCAGCTGACCGGAAGGCCCCAAGGGTGGCGGCCAAGCCTGGAAAAGGGCGAAGTTTCCGGAAGATCCTGTACCACCGCGTGTAGACTCGGCCTTCCACAAGAGCGTAGGCCCGTTCGGGGGTGATGCCCAGGGTCTTCGCCATCAGCCGGGCCTGAACCCTGTGGAAGTCATCGCTGGCGTCTGGATGGTTGCGAAGTTGCAGACGAACCAGTTCCAAAGTCTTGATCAGGCGCAGATTGCCCAGGGCCAGTCCGACGGAATGCAGGTACATCGAAGCGTTGGGATAGAGGGTTCCATCCACGTCGAACGCGACAGCTTTCAGAGGCACGGAAACATCCTTCAAGGCTCGGATTTTTGACCGAACCTTCCCACAGTTTACAAAAAAAAGCAATCCATCTATACTGCGCGGACCATGAAGCAGTTCGACGCCGAGATCCTGGAAAACCGCGAGCTGGCCGAGGATTACTTCGAGATGTTCCTGAGTTGGCCCGAGCATATTCGGGTCCCTTTTCCTGGCCAGGTGGTGACCTTCAACGTCGACCGAGCCATCACTCCCTTCCTTCGCCGTCCGTTTGCCTTGGCCTCGTTTCAGCGGGAGAAGCGAATTGCCAGCGTCATCTATCACGTACGTGGACCGGCGACCCAGCGGATGGCCGCCAAGAAACCCGGAGACGTCATCGACACCATGGGGCCGCGCGGCTTCTATTTTCAGTTGGGACGGGAGCGCAATGGCCTTCTGGTCGGCGGCGGTGTTGGTACCGGCCCCATGGTCTTCGCGGCCAACCACCTTGCCGCCAAGGGGTACCAGCCCAGGCTCATCCTCGGATACAGGTCCGAAGCGTTCTTCCCCAAGCTCGATTTGCTGCCCTTGGTGAAGCTGACCGTGTGCACCGACGACGGCACCTTGGGTTTTCACGGCTCGACGGTTGACTACCTGAGAACTCTGACGGCCGAGGACAGAAGCGACGCCTTTGTATGGGCCTGCGGACCCAACGCCATGTTGAAAGCTATCCATTTCTGGGCCTTACCCTGGCAAATCTCCTGCAAAGTCAGCCTCGAAGAAGTCATGGCCTGCGGCGTGGGCGCCTGCGTCGGGTGTACCGTAGAGACCACCGACGAGCGCAAGACCGCTCGCGTCTGCACCGAGGGTCCCGTCTTCGCCTCCGAGGTCATCAAGTGGACTTGAGCCTGAAGCTGCCGGGCCTGACGCTGGCACAGCCCGTCGGCGTGGCCTCGGGAACCTTCGGGTACGCCAAGGAGTACGAAGGTTTGGTGGACTATTCCCGCATCGCCGCAGTGTACACCAAAGCCATCACGCCCGAAATCCGCATCGGCAACCCGTCACCCCGGCTTGTCGAAACCCCTGCCGGGATGCTCAATTCCATTGGACTGGCCAATGTCGGCGTCAAGGGATTTGTCGCTCAAAAGATGCCCTTTCTGAGATCCCTTCCGTGTGCCGTCATCGTCAACGTGGCCGGCGCCCTCGACACCGACTACGAGCAAGTCATCGAGGCCCTCGACGGTGTCGAAGGGGTCGACGGCTTCGAGATCAACGTGAGTTGCCCCAACGTCAAGCACGGGGGGATGGCGCTGGGAACCGACCCCAAATTGGTTGCGGCCCTGACCAAGAGCCTCCGAACCAGAACCACGAAACCCCTCATCCTCAAACTCTCGCCCAACGTGACCGACATCGGATCGACCGCCGAAGCAGCCGAGGCGGAAGGCGCCGACGCCGTGAGCTGCATCAACACCCTGGTCGGAATGGTCATCGACCTCAAGACTAGAAAGCCCGTGCTGCCCTTCGGCACCGGGGGGCTCTCGGGACCTGCCATTCTGCCCGTGGCGGTTGCGGCCGTCTACAAGGTGAGCCGCCGCGTCAAGATTCCCGTCATCGGCATCGGCGGCATCGTCAAATGGGAAGACGCTGTTCAACATCTGCTGGCCGGAGCCTCAGCTGTGCAGGTCGGCAGCGGTACCTTTGCTAATCCTAGGCTGGCCCAAGAGGTCTACGACGGCATTCTGGCCTGGGCCTGGGAAGAGGGAATCACGACCTTGGCGGATTTCCATGCCGCGGGGGAATAGCCTGCCGAAACTGGCCCTGGTCACCGGCGCCGCCCGTCGCCTCGGTGCGGCTTTCGCGCTCGACTTGGCCCGCCGTGGGTGGGATCTGTGGCTTCACTACCATCACTCTGAAAACGAAGCTCACGCCCTCGGCCGTCAAATTGAGGCGCTCGGGCGGCGAGTTTGGCTGCTACCCTGTGACCTTTCGGCCGAGGGTGGTGCCGAAAGTCTTGTCGCGAACCTGGACGGCAATCCCCCCTCGCTGATCGTCCACTCCGCCTCGCTCTGGACGCGAGACACGGCTCTCTCGGCCGTCAGGGATACCTGGGAAGCGAACCACCGGCTCCACACCTGGTCGGCGGTGGTTTTGGCCCGGGCCCTGGCCGGATGGGCTTCCTCCTCCTCGGGACAGGGGCACCTCGTCACCCTCCTCGACAGCCGGCTGCGCGACCGCGACCCTGAGCACTTCAGCTACGCGTTCGCCAAACGCGAATTGGCCCAGTTGACCCGTTATCTGGCCTTGGAGTTGGCCCCCGCGGTTCGCGTGAACGCTTTGGCCCCGGGCTTGATCCTGCGGAGCGACGACACCGAAGCCTCGCGTTGGGCCAAGGCCGGCCGCGAAGCGACGCCCCTGGCAAGGACGGGCCGACCCGCCGAACTGGTCCGCGCCCTGCGCTATCTTGTCGACAACTCCTTTGTCACCGGGCAGATTTTGGCGGTCGACGGTGGCCGCCACCTCAAGGGGGACCTGTTTGGAAGCCTCTAGTTCCCTGCGCCTGCGCCAATGGTCCGTGCAGGCGGCCATTGGCGCCTACGATTCCGAGAAACTCGGCACCCAGGAACTCGTTCTTGATTTGAGGCTGTGGGGGGATTTTCAAACTGCCGCCCAAACCGACAGGCTGGAAGATACCCTCGACTATGCCGCGCTCCGATCCGAACTTGAAGCCTGGATTACCGGACGGCGCTGGAACCTCCTTGAGGCCTTTGCCGACCAGTTCTGCCGCAAGGTGCTTGAGAATCCCCTGGTCCGGCGTGTGGAACTGACTGTCGAAAAGCCCGCTGCTCAAGCCCCTGTACTGGTTAGCTACACTGTAAGCGTAGAAAGATGACTCACTGTGTCATTTTGTCCAATTTCTAGGGTCCTCTGACCAGTATGTTTCTAAATGACTCATATGAGTGATTATGACACGGTTTTGATCCAAGAGAGCCTGCAAGTTCTAAGTCTTTTCTCTGAAATCAATTAGCCTTGTTCTTGTAGAATTGGCACGCTTCCTGCTTGGTTCTTGTTGAGAACAATGTTCCGTGCCCGACACGGACAACAGGAGGTTCCCTATGAACGCTTACACTCTTTGGAAGGAATTGGACGGTTTGACCGACGCTTTGTTGAGTCCCGTTTCCACACCCAAGGTCGACGTCGCCGAGTCGAAGGACCGCTACGAACTGACCGCCGAACTACCAGGTTTCAGCAAGGACCACGTGACCGTGCAGGTCAAGGATGGCGTCCTGGAAGTTACTGCCGCGCAGCCCGAGAACAAGGCCGAGACAACCGAAGAAACCCATTGGCTGCTTCGGGAGCGGCGCCAGGCGACCCTGCAACGGTCGTTCCGCCTTCCTCGCGATGTCGACGGCGATGCTATTGAAGCCGCCTTCCGCGACGGCCTGCTGGTCTTGACCCTTCCCAAGAAGGAAGAGGCCAAGCCCCGGCAGGTTGCCGTCAAGGCCGCCTGACAAACACGCTCCCGGATCTCGCCTCTGTGGAGTGCCCTGTGCTAACCTCACGGGCATGAATGTTGAACGCGTTGAGCAGTTGATCCGGGAGCTTTTGGTGGAGTTGGGGGAAGACCCCGAGCGTGACGGCCTAAAGTTGACCCCCAAACGGGTGGCCAAGAGCTGGGAATTCCTGACACGAGGCTACCGTCAGGAGCCAGGCGATGTGCTCAACAAGGCCCTGTTCCACGCTGCAGGCAACAACATGGTGATCGTGCGCAACATCGAGGTTTTTTCGTTGTGCGAGCATCATCTGCTGCCGTTCTTCGGGCGGTGTCAGGTAGGCTACATTCCCCGCGGCAAAGTCGTTGGAGTCAGCAAGATTGCGAGGCTGGCCGACGTGTTCGCCCGCCGCCTGCAGATCCAAGAGCGGCTGACCGAGCAGATTGCCCAGGCCGTCATGGAAGCCACAGGCGCTCTAGGCGTTGGCGTCGTGATGGAGGCCAAGCACCTTTGCATGATGATGCGCGGGGTCGAAAAGCAGCATTCGTCCATGGTGACCAGCGCTGTCTTGGGCTCGTTCAGGTCCGATCAGAAGACCAGGGAGGAATTCCTTTCGTTGATCCGAGGGGAGACTTCCCTTTGAAAACTTTGGCAAGCCTGGTTCTCATCGGAATGCCCGCCAGCGGAAAGAGCACCGTGGGCGTTCTGGCGGCCAAGGCTCTTGGACTCCATTTTCTCGACACCGACCTGCTCCTGCAGAAGAAAATGGGCCTCAGGTTGCCCGAGATTTTGCTGAGAGAGGGCGCCTCCGGGTTTCTCACGGCTGAAAATCACTTGCTCGCGGAGCTTGCCTTCGAAGACGCCGTGGTCTCTACCGGCGGAAGTGCGATCTACCATTTGCAAGGCATGGAGAACCTTCAGCGAAGGGGAACCGTAGTCTGGCTCGACGTGCCGTTCGCCGAAATCGAACGCCGTCTGTCTGATGTGACGACGCGCGGCGTGGTGTTGGCTCCCGGCCAGAGCTTGCGCGACCTCTACCAGGAACGACAGCCGCTCTACGAGAAATGGGCCGACCTCACGCTCGGTGTGGAACGCGAGGATTTGGAGACAACGGTGAGCAGACTTCTTTCGAGTCTCCGTACTAGATCAGGCCTCGAATCTCCGTCTTGAGCGCGTCGATGCCTTGTTGGTACTCGGCCCTCAGAGGCTCAAGGTTCTCCGAAAGAACTTTCAAATAGGCCGGGTCCTTTTCCATGACATACGTGGCGGGATTGTGGCCCTGTTGCTGGGCGCGCTGCCTGAGTTGGGGTCCCAACTGCTGACCGATGGCCGCGCGCAGCTGCCCGACTTCTGTTCCATACTGTTGCAACATGCCGGCAATCTTCTGCAAGCGGGCGGAGGCTTTCTTCTTGGTCAGCCGGTCCAGGAGTTCGCCGGCCTTGGCCAAGGCGGCCGACGCCGCCGGATCGAACGCCAAGACAATCCGGCTCAGCAGATTGTCGGCGGCTCCGTCGGCGAAAACAGCGTACTCGGGTTTCTTCAAAGCCTTCTCTTGGGCCAGGAGCGCAGTCTCAAAACTGTCGACTCCCTCTTCCAAGCCCTTGGCGGCCGCGACACGACCCTGGGTGAAAAGTTCTTTTCTTCGGAGTTCTTCTTTGTCAACCGAAAGTCCTTCGGTCTTTTCGAGGGCTAGTTCAAGGGCGGATTTGATAACGGCCATGGTTTTCTCCCTGGTCAGAGCTTGCCTTGGAGTCCGAACACGTCGAGACTATTCTGGAAGATCTGGTCGGCAACTTTTTCCGGATCTTCGTCGCGCAACTCGGCGATGTGGTAGAGGGTCGATGGCAGGTAGCTGGGTTTGTTCCGTTTGCCCCGGTGTTCGCTGGGAATGAGGAAGGGGCTTTCCGATTCGATGAGCATCCGGTCGAGAGGCATTTCAATGGCGGTTTCTTGAATCTCGCGGGCGTTCCGATACGTGACGTTGCCGGCAAAGCTAATGTAAATGTTGAGGTCAAGCGCCTTGCGGGCGAACGCGACATTTTCCGAGTAGCAATGCAGAATGGCGCCGCGGCTTGGGATCTTGTCGCGCAAAATCGCGAGCACGTCTTCGCCAGCGGCCCTGTTGTGGACGATCACGGGGAGGTTGAGACGGCCGGCCAGCTCCAACTGCCGGAGAAACAGGTCGATTTGGCTCTTTTTGTCGCCGTATTTCTTTTCGTAGTCAAGGCCTGTCTCACCAACGGCCACCACCCTCTCGAGGGTGGCACCCTGCATGACCTTCTGCTCCCAGTCCCGGCCGGGGTGGAGGACTTCGGACGGAGAAACCCCGACGGCAAAGAACACGTTCGATGCGGTCTTGAGGTTCTCATGAACTGTGAAAAAATCCCCGATATTGTTTGTGATGCTCAGAATGCCGACAACGTTCTCGCGTTTGGCCTCTTGGGCGAGCAGCAACTGTTCGATATGGTCGTCGTGGATTAGACTCAGGTGGGAGTGAGTGTCGAATAGTTTCATGGGCTCTCCGCAACGAATAAATGCCGAACGGGCGACAGACGAGGTAGGCGGTCATGTCCGGGAGTCGAAGGATAACATCCTTCAAGGGGAAATTTACAACAGAAGGTCGGGTTGGTCAACCTTGAATTGACAAACGGGCGTTTCCTCGGTAGCCTATGAGGAATACCGATCTCCAAATCGGGGGGAAGAGGGCTTGTCACCGGTCAGTCAATACAAGAATTGGGAAGATCAGGTGTCTCGGCAAGTCAAGCGTGGTTTCCGGGGTTTCTTCGGCCGTGCCCGAGAGTCCCTCGGCCGCTTGTGGTCCTTTGGCCGCCAGAACTTCACCATCATGCTCATTCCCCATTCCGAGAGAAAGATAGTCAATTTCAAGATTTCGGTCTTTGCTCTGGGCTTTCTGGGTTTGCTGGCGGTCGCCGTCATCGGCGCCTTCCTCTGGTATTCGACAAGCTACACAGGAATCAACCGCCTGATCGCTCAAAAGAGCAACCAGCTCGAATCGGCCCAAACCAACCTTGATATGGTGCGAGAAGAGGTCGGGCAGCTTCGCAGCGTGGCCCGGCAGTTCGAAGATACGCTCAACTCGACCATGGGCGTGGTGGGAGTGGCGCCTCCCCAGGCGGCGCAAAACGCCCAACTGCGCGGCGACTTGGCGTCTCTGGTTGGTCTGCAACAGGTTGAACAAGGCGCCGTCCGCGAGGTGGGAGAGTTGAAAAACCTCCGGACTTACCTCACAACCACTTCGGAACCTTTGGCCCAGATCAGCAACGTTCTGTCGTCACAGAAGTCGTTGCTTGTCGACATTCCGACCCTGTGGCCGCTCAAAGACGTCCGCGGGTGGATCACGACGCCCTTTGGCCCGGCCATCCACCCCTTCACCGGGCAATGGTACCTCCATAAGGGCATCGACATTGCCCAGCGTATGGGAACGCCCGTCGTGGCCACAGCCAACGGCAAGGTCGCCAAGGTTGACTACGAGGCGCTCGGCTACGGCAACTACATCGACCTCAAGCACAATTATGGCTTCTCGACCCGCTACGGCCACCTTTCACGGGCCTATGTTGTCAAAGGACAAGACGTGGTTCGAGGCCAGGTCATTGCCGCCATGGGTGCCACCGGTCTGGCAACCGGGCCTCACCTTCATTACGAGGTGCGGATCGGAACCGAAGTCGTTGACCCGACCAAATATCTCAGTTTCTCTTCCAACCTCTTCGATAATAAGGAAGCGCCGTGAGTGAAGGAACGCCCAACGGTTCGGCGTTCATCAACACCATCGTGGGTCTTGGCTCCTCGGTCAAAGGCGACGCGGTGGTTCACGGCTTTTTCCGCGTCGACGGTGACTTTCAGGGTACCATCACCACCGAGGGCCGAATCCTTGTTTCGCCCTCGGGCCGGGTCAAGGGCAGCTTGACCGGACGCGACATCGTCGTGGGCGGTGTCGTCAAGGGCGACATCTTCGCGACGGAACGCATTACGTTGCTTGCGTCTGCCCTTGTCGTCGGCAACCTTTACGCGCCCCGGATTCGCATGGAACGCGGGGTTCTTGTCGAGGGCTACTGTTGCTCGACCCCGAGGATTCGTGAAGAAGGCGTCCATCCCCTCCAGACCCAGAAGGCCTTTACCCTCAAGATCGATCGCCGGGCGGTGGTTTCGACCCCGCTCAGCCATGGATAGGGTCACCGGCCCAGGGTCGCTTCAGCCCTTTCTTCCTCGGAAGGACGACGCCTCCAAGAAAGGAAAACGCGCTGGCGAAGCGCCTAAGGCGGGGTTTCTCGGCTTTTTGACCAGGGCAGAAACGCCGCCCCCACCGTCCTCAACCGCAGTCGGCGACGCCGACACGGCGTCCGAAAAGGCCCTGGAAGTCTTGCTTGACGAGGTCTACGCTTCGGGTCAGGAACTCTCTTACAACCCAAGTCCCGAAAATGTCGTCGCCTACAAGAAGGCCGTGGCCCGCTTTATCCGGCAGGTGATCGATGGGTCGGTTGAACTCTCGGAGACCGAAGGCAGGCTTCGCAAAGACATGAAGAAGCCCAAGTATGCGCTTCTCCATGTGATCGACGAGAAGCTTGAAAAGCTTGGAGCTTACGTGCTGCAGAACCAGAAAGACAAACTTGAGATCCTGCGAAAAGTCGACGAACTGCACGGGCTACTGGTGGATTTGAGGCATTGAACCGAGGAAATTCAACCGGCTTAACCGGATGAAGAGATGAGATTGACCGGATAGGAGAAGAAAGGAAGGAACGGAAGAGCGAAATGGGATTCTTTCTTCGTTGCTTCCTGACCTGCAAATCCTGAAGAAATCCTGTCCACCTGTTGAATCTCTTTTCAGATCCGGTCGATCAGTGAAGATCCGGCTATCCGGTCACCGTCTTCTTCTCGTACTGAAGCCGGTAGAGGTTGTAGTAGAACCCTCGTTTTTCCATCAATTCGCTGTGAGTGCCTTCCTCGGCGATGCGGCCTTGATCGAGAACAAGAATTTTGTTGGCCTGACGGATCGTCGACAGCCGGTGGGCGATGACGAGGCTGGTTCGGTTCTTGAGCAGTTCCCCCAGCGCCTTCTGGATCAGCACTTCCGTTTCGGTGTCGATGTTGGCCGTGGCTTCATCGAGAATCAGAACGCGGGGATTTTGGGCCAAAACGCGCGCAAACGACAGCAGCTGTCTCTGGCCTGCCGACAGGTTCGTGGCACCTTCGTTGAGAACAGTATCGTAGCCGTCGGGAAGCTTCTCGATGAACTCCTGCGCCTGGACGTGTCGGCACACTTCGGCAATTCGTTCCCGTGAAAGGCCTCGGCCAAGGTCGATGTTGTCGTAGATGGTTCCCGTGAAAAGAAAGACATCCTGGAGGACGCTCTGAATTCCTCCTCGAAGATTGTCGAGGCTGAACTCTCTCAAGTCGATGCCGCCGAAGAAAATGTGCCCGTCGTCGATATCCCACATCCGGGTCAGCAGGCTTGTAATTGTCGTCTTGCCCGCACCGGTGTAGCCGACGATGGCGACGGTCTGTCCTTCCTCGACCCGAAAGCTTAAACCGTCAAGAACAGGCTCGTCGGGAAGGTAGCGGAAAGAAACTTTGTCGAAAACGATGTCTCCTGTGCGCGCCTCGGCAAGCGAGCGCTTCCCGTTGTCAGCAACGGGCTGCTCGTCGCCCAGGAAGCCGAAAACGCGCTCTCCTCCCGCCATCGCCGATTGAAGCAGGGTGAAGTTCTCGGCAAGGCTTCCCACGGGCTGGTAAAACCGGCCGACAAGGTTGATGAAGGCAATCAGGACGCCCAAGGTGACCGTGTGCTCCAGCGACAATCCTGTGCCGAACCAAATCAGAAATCCAAGCGTGACGGCCCAGAGCACGTCGATCAAGGGACGAAAGACCGCATTGACCATGAGTTCTGTCAGGTTGGCGTGAAGCAGACCTTCGTTTTCCTTGGCAAAATCCTCCCGGCTCTTCTTTTCGCGGCCGAAGAGCTGAACGATGGAGATTCCCTGAATGTGTTCCGACAGGAAGGCATTGACCCGGCTGACCTGGGCGCGGACCAGCCGAAAGGCTCCTCGGCTCCACAGACGAAATAGCGCCACGAGAACCAACACTGGAGGCAGGCTGAGAACCGTGAAGAAGGCCAAAGGGGCGTTCAGCACAAACAAGGTGACAATGACCCCCAACATCACAAGGAAGTCTTTGAGGAGCGACGTGAACAAGGTGTTGAAGAACTCGCTGAGCGTCGCGACGTCGCTGGTGACCGCCGAGACGAGTTTGCCCACCGGATGGTTGTACAGGTAGCGCGAACTTTGGCGCTGGAAATGCGCAAACAGACCGGTTCTAAGGTCTTTCATGATGTCTTGGGTGACCCGCGACAGAAGGTAGACCTGAAAGAACGAGGCGACCATGCCGGCGAGAAGCATCCCCAGAATTCCTCCCGACACCAACGTCAGGTGACCCAGATCCTTCCTCATCACACCTTGGTCGATGCCATTTTGAAGCAGCACTGGCACCGCAAGTTCAGCCGCCGCCGAGACTAGCAACGCCACCAACGAGACGATGACGGCGCGCTTGTAGGGCTTCAGGTAGGCGAAGAGTTTGCGGACGATCGCCAGATCGAATTTTTGAAGTAGGTTCTGGTCGCTCATGAAGCCCCCACGTGTTGAAGGAGGGCGATCTCCGAGTAGAGTCCCTCCTGTTGCATCAGTTCGTCATGCGTCCCTTGTTGCACAATGCGCCCTTCGTCGAGGACGATGATCCGCGAACAGTGCCTCAGCGTGTTGACCCTGTGCGAGATCAGAATATTGGTCTTGCCCAGGCGGGTTTCTTTGAGGTGACGGATGATTTTTTCTTCGGTTTCGACGTCGACCGCCGAAAGCGCGTCGTCAAGGATAAGAATGGGAGCCTCCGCGGCCAACGCCCTCGACAGGGAAAGCCGCTGCTTCTGGCCTCCTGAGAGCGTGACGCCGCGTTCGCCGACAAGGGTCTCCCAGCCCTGGGAGAAGGTGTCCATGTCCCTACTGATGGTCGACAACTCGGCCATCTCGCGCAACTGCGCTTCGCTGGCGCTTGAATTGGCGAAGGCGATGTTGTTCTTCATGCTCTCAGAAAACAGAAAGGTCGTTTGCGGAACCATGCTGAAGCACCGCCGCAATTCGTTGAGCTCGTAGTTCCTAATGTCGTGGCCGTCGAGAAAGATGGTTCCGGCCGGAGGATCATAGAGCCGCGGAAGGAGGGCTGAAAGCGTCGACTTGCCGCTGCCCAGGCGCCCCAGAATGCCCAAGAAGTCGCCTTCAGGGATCACTAGATTGAGGCTGTCAAGCACAAGGGGTTTCTCGGGGCTGAAACGGTAGCTCAACTCCCTCAGGTGCAGGGCAAAGCCCTTGGGGCGGGGAAGCGCTCCGGTTTCGGGAGATCGGATCTCGGGCTCGGTTTGGAGAATCTCGTTGATGCGCCCCAGGCTTGCCGCCCCACGCTGAACCATGTTCACGACCATTCCGGCGCCCATGAGCGGCCAGATCAGCATGCCGATATACGACAGGTAGGCGGTAAAGTCCCCAGGACTCAGGGTACCGTTCATCACGGCGCGGCCTCCGAAGTACAGAAGCATCAATCCGGAGATGCCGGCAAGGGCGCTGATGATGGGAAAGAAAAAGCCCCACAGTTTGACAAGTTCCATGTTGGCCTTGCGGAACTCAAGGTTGGCCGCCAAAAACCTTGCGTCCACTTGGCCTTCCTGTGTGAAGGCCTTGATGACCCGGTTGCCGGCAAGATGTTCCTGGACAAAGTTCGAGAGGGAGGAGTACTCCTCCTGAACCTTCTTGAACCTTCGTCCGACCAGGCCGCCAAAGCCGACAACCAGCACAGTGATGATGGGCAGCGGCGAAACGATCAGCAAGCCAAGAACGGGATTCTGAACGAACAGGATGACCAGAATCGACCCCGAAATGAAGACGGCGTCGGTGAGAGCGACCAACGCCATGCCTATCGAATTGCGCACAGCCTCAAGGTCGTTGGTGGCTCTTGCCATGAGGTCTCCCGTCTTCTGCCCTGCGTAAAACGAAGGAGGCAGGGTCAGCAGATGATCGACAAGAGCCTGCCGGAGTTCCTTTTCGATACGCCGCGACGCGCCCGCCAAGAAGTATCGCCATCCGACACGTCCCAGGGCGACAATCACAGCCGTCAAGACCATCGCTTCGACGACTCCGAAGATGAAGTCCCGGCTCGGGTGGCCCGCCGCGAGGTGGTTCACGGCCGCCTTGAGCCACTGGGGAATCAGGAGCTGACCCGTGTTCGTGATCAAAAGGCACACCAGGCCCGTCAAGTAGAAAAGCGCGTAACGCTTCAAATAGGGGAGGAGGGAAGCAAAGGTACGGATCATTGTCCGGACAATATAATAGAAATTCCGTCAGTCGGGCAGAAAACCGCCTTGACAGACCCCCCTCGGTCTTGGTAATTTCTCTAGCTGTTGTAATACATTATCTTTTTCAGAGGTGATTTCCTTGGCCAATTCCCGTTCCGCCAAAAAGCGCATCCGTCAGAACCAGACCCGACGTCTTGCGAACAAGTCCTACCGCAGCATGGTGCGGACGACTGTGAAGACTTTCGAGGGTCTGCTGAAGGACGCCGACAAGGTGACCGCCGGCGAAAAGTTCATCAAAGTCCAGAAGGTTCTTGACACCGCCGCCCGCAAGGGACACGTGCACAAGAACACCGTGGCCCGCAAACTTTCGCGCCTGTCCAAGCGTCTTGCGGCCGTCAAGGCCTGAGTTTTCTACCTTTCCCTTGAGGAGTTCTCGTGTCCACGCCCAAGTTGACCAAGGCCGAGATCATCGAGGCCATTTTCGAAAAGACGCAAATAAACCGGAAGACCATTCACTCGGTGGTCGACCAATTTTTTGACGAAGTGAAGCTGGCCCTGATGGAGGACCGCATCGTTGAGCTTCGGGGTTTCGGAACTTTTGAGATCCGGACCCGTAAGGGACGGGAAAAAGCCCGCAATCCGAAGACCGGCGAAGTCGTTCCTGTTCAGAACCACGGGGTAACCGTTTTCCGCCCCGGTAAAGACCTCAAAAAGAAGACCTGGGAACTGCGAGAGTAGCCCGGTCCGTGTTCGATTTCGCCGTCTTGGCCTTGGGAAGCCTGCTTCCCGTTCTGGCCCTGCCCAACGAGATCTTTCACGACGGCTTTGCTTTCTTGGGCCCGTTGGCCCTTTTGCCCGTCTTCTGGTTCACCGCGCGCAAGAGTCCCGGGCAGTCCGCCCTAGGCGGAGCCCTCTGGATTGCGCTCGTCACCCTGCTTTCCCAGTTTTGGCTTCTCTCCTTTCACCCTCTTGCCTTTCCCTTGGTGCTGGGATTCCAAACCCTTTGGTACTCCCTGGCCTTCCTTGTTTCTTCCCTTCTTTGGAGGAGGTTTCCCCGGTCGGGTCTTTGGTTCCAAGCCCTGATGTGGACCTTCTTCGAGTTCGTGCGCGTTCAAGGCTTCTTTGCCTATCCTTACGGGGCTATCGCCACGGCGTTTTGGTCGTGGCCGCTGACCTTTCAGAGCGCGGACCTTGTGGGTTCTTCGGGAATCACCCTGCTGTTGGCGCTCACCTCTGCCTGGCTGGCGGCCTTTATCCGGCCAACCGTGCCGCGTCGGCTTCTAAGGCTCAACCTGGTGGCGATCTTGGGGCTGTGGTCTCTCGATTTGGGCTACGGCGCCTGGAAGCTGGCCCAACCCGAAACCACCCGGTTGTGGCGGCCGGCCCTGGTGCAGCAGGCCCAGGACCCCTGGAAGGGCGGTCCCGAAGCCTACCAAGCGGGATTTGAGCGTCTCGTCGGTTTGTCCAAGCTGGCGCTTGAGGCGAATCCGGACGCCGTTGTTTGGTCCGAAACGGCGTTCGTTCCCTCGGTGGAATACCACAAACGCTACCACGACAACCCTGACAGTCTGTTGCTGGTACGGCGTCTTGAGTCGTTCCTGGAAACCACTTCCGTTCCTTTCCTTGTGGGGAACGACCACCGCGAAAAGCGGGAAGACGGGACCATAGCCGACTACAATGCTGTGTTGGCTTGGAAGGACCAATGGGTCGGCCGCTACGAGAAGAACCGGCTGGTGCCCTTTACTGAGTCCTTTCCCTACAAAGACCTTCTTCCGTGGGTCTACCGATGGCTTAGAGACGCCGATACTCACTTTTGGACCCCGGGCCACGGCTACACGTTGCTGAACGCCGGCGCGGTTCGGGTTGGCACTCCTATCTGTTTCGAAGATGCCTTCCCCGAGCCAGCCCGCGCCTTTTCTATCGCAGGAGCCCAGGCCTTGGTCAACCTGACCAACGATTCGTGGGCCGCAGGAGTCGCTTCGCGAACCCAACATCTTTCTCTTGCGGTTTTCCGGGCCGTTGAAACCCGCCTCCCCCTCGTCAGGGCCGGCAACGACGGAGCCACGGCCTCTGTTTCTTCGAAGGGCGAACTCCTGGCCCTTCTGCCGGTGGGGCCTCCAGGCGTACTCCAGGCCTCGGTCCACCTAGGTTCCGGACAAGCCACTCTGTATTCCCAGACAGGGGATTGGTTTGCTTGGGGAAGCGCTCTCGCCGTCGCCCTGGCCGCCTTCAGACGGGAAACGCACGTTGACAAGGGCGGCCAACTGTAGGAGAATCACACTTGGAGTCCACAAGTGTCATTGAAAGGCAAGATCCTGATCGTCGACGACGAACCCATCAACCTCGATTTCTTCGACGTCATGTTGTCGCGTTTGGGATTCCAAGTGGTCATGGCAGAGGACGGTGAGGAAGCGTTGGAGATGATCCAGCAGGACAAGCCCGACCTCATCATCCTCGATAACATCATGCCCAAGATGACCGGGTGGGAATTGACCAAGATCCTAAAAAAGAGCAAGGCCTACGAGCAGTTTCGGGACATCCCGATCATCATGTTTTCGGCTATGGACGCTGTGAAAGACAAGATCGAAGGTTTTGAGCTCGGCATCGAAGACTACATCACCAAGCCATTCAACTTCTCTGAAGTGCTGGCCCGAATTCGGGCCGTCTTGCGGAACAAGGAACTGGCACATCAGGTTGTCAACCGCGAGCGCCGCATTGCCTTGTTTGAGAGTTTGAATAAGTCGCTTGTGTACTTTACCGATCACCTGAAGGGTCCCATGGACGACATGATCGACGCCGCCAAGAGCCTCGATGCGACGCACAAGGGCCGAGTTGAAATGTTCCGCGACTTGGTGCTCAAAGAGGGTGGTCAGGTCCTGGCCACTCTGGAAGGACTGAGGGAAGAGATCCAGGATTTGAGGAACGAGGGCGACCGAATTCGGTCGACCGAGGTTTCCCTGCAGGACCTTGAAGAAAAATTCCAGAAACATTTCAACGGGTTGACGAGCTGATCCGAGGAGGTGGTCCGTGATCACAGCGGAGAAGGCTGAGGTTCTTCGATGTTTCGCCGAAGGCCGAAAATTGTACAAGGCCATGGATTTTGTCCGTGCCAAGGAATATTTTGAAGCGGCTCTCAAGGCAGACAAGGACGATGGTCCTTCGCGAGTGTACTTGGACCGGTGCCAACAATTGATCGACAATCCCCCCCCTGCCGATTGGGACGGGGTCTTCGTGATGAAGACGAAATGAATCCAAAAAAAGACAACCAACTTGAAGAAGAAATCAAGACGGTCCTGGGTCCTGAAACGGTATTCCGGGGGACTCTACGCTTTAGGGACTCCTTGAAGATCCTGGGCCGCTGTGAAGGACGGATCGAATCCTCGGGTTTCCTGATCGTCGGCAAGGGTGCCGAGGTTTTGGCCGAAATCAAGGTCGGGTCGTTGATGGTGTCGGGCACCATCAAAGGTAACGTCGAGGCGCTTGTCCAAACCGAAATCAGCACGACGGGCAAGATCATCGGGAACCTGAGAACTGCCCAGTTGCGCATTGAGGATGGGACCGTGTTCGAAGGCAAGGTCGAGATGCTCAAGAACTCCGACGGTCTCGACATCTTCCTAGCGACGCCGACTCAACTGAAACAATCGCTTGAGACCCTGTAGGGTCCGTTGAGAAGAAGCCGAGGTTCCTGACCGTGCCATCGCGTGGTTCTGTAGCAGAGTTTCAGTCGTTCCTTCGCCATGAGGGCTTGGTCTTTGCATGCGCCGAGTCCTGTACAGGGGGGCTGTTGGCCAGCGAAATGACGGTGCCGGCGGGGTCGTCCGAGGTCTTCTGGGGCGGGGTGGTTTCTTACGCCAATGAGGCGAAGGTTCGCTTGTTGGGAGTCTCTCCCGGACTCTTGGAAGCCCACGGCGCCGTATCCGGGGAGGTTGCGCTTGCCATGGTCAGGGGCCTGCTGGAGGCGAGCCGGGCTGGGCTTTCGGTGGCCATCACAGGGGTGGCCGGACCGAGCGGCGGCTCGAATGAGAAGCCCGTCGGTACTGTATGGTTCGCGGTAGCGGCGGTCAAAGAGGAGAGCGCATCGTTGATGGCCGTCCGGCACCGGTTTCGGGGCAATCGCCTTGCCGTTCAGCGGCAAGCCTCGCGGTGGGCCAGAATCTTGGCAAGGGTTTGGTGGCTTTCGGAGAAGGACCTTGACAGCCTGCGATCCCTGACCGATAATCATAATAAGCCCTTCGTTGAGGCTTCCCACTCCCCCGTTTCTTTTCCCTTCGGCCCCCTTTGAACCAAAAAACCCCCCTTCTTCAAAATCAGATTTTTCCGTACAGAACACCGTGGAGGTGCCATGAGCACGACTGAAGGCGAATCCTTCAACTTGAATCCCGAACAAACCTCTCCCGTTTCAGAGGATTCGGCAGCCCCCAAGAGACAACGCCGAAAGATCCGGGTTGAGCTCGTCAAGGATCAAGACGATCCGCCCGCAGCCGACTCCGCCCCTGCCGCGGGGGAGGTCCAGGCCCCCGTCCAGGCTTCGATGGCCGCCCCCGAAGTGAAGGTTTTTCGGCACAAGAGTAACGGCAACAACGGCAATTCAGGGAATTCAGGGAACGGCAACCGTGACCGCGACCGTGAGCGACGACCTGGGAACCGCGACAGGCACGAGCAGCGGTTTGACCGCAACGACAGGGGCGAACGGGCCGACAGACTGGACCCGAGAACCCGTGACCGGTTGGCGCAGCAGCGGCAAGAAAACTACACCTTCAACGAGAACCATCGCATCGTCATTAACGATCTGGCCGCCATGAGCATGGTGGATCTTCGCGAAAAAGCCGCCGAGTACGGGCTGAGTCACGAAGAACTGAACATCATGAAGAAGCAGGACATCATCTTCCAGGTGCTCAAGACCCACTCCGACCAGCACGGTGTCGTCAACACGTACGGGGCGCTTGAGATTCTTCCCGACGGCTACGGTTTCCTTCGCTCCCCACAGAATTCTTACTTGGCTGGCACCGACGACGTTTACATCAGCCCGAGCCAGATCCGCCTCTTCAACCTGAAGACTGGTGACACGGTCAGTGGGCAAATCCGCCCCCCCAAAGACGGAGAGCGCTTCTTTGCCCTGCTGAAGGTCGACACGGTCAACTACGACGACCCCTCCGTCGCCCAGACCAGAATCAGTTTTGACAACTTGACCCCGCTCTACCCTGATACCCGCTTGAACATGGAAACGGTCTCCGGCGACGTGAGTACGAGGCTGATCAATCTCTTCTGCCCCATCGGCAAGGGTTCCCGAGGTCTCATCGTCTCGCCCCCGCGAACCGGTAAAACCGTCTTGATGCAGAAGATCGCGAACGCGATCACCGAGAACCACCCCGAGGTCTTCCTCATCGTTCTTCTCATCGACGAACGTCCCGAAGAAGTGACCGACATGCAGCGCACTGTCAAGGGCGAGGTGATCGCCTCCACGTTTGACGAACAGGCCAACCGGCACGTGCAGGTGGCCGAGATGGTCATGGAAAAGGCGCGGCGACTGGTCGAACACAAGAAGGACGTCGTGATCTTGCTCGACTCGATCACGCGCTTGGCCCGTGCCTACAACCAAACCGTTCCGACCTCGGGCAAGATTCTTTCCGGCGGCGTGGACTCCAATGCCCTTCATAAGCCCAAGCGATTCTTTGGCGCAGCACGGAACATTGAGGGAGGCGGAAGCCTCACCATTGTTGCTACAGCGCTTGTCGACACCGGCAGCCGTATGGACGAGGTCATTTTCGAAGAGTTCAAGGGCACGGGCAACATGGAAATCCATTTGGACCGCAAGTTGTCCGACCGCCGCCTGTTCCCGGCCATCAGCATCAAGAAGTCGGGGACTCGAAAAGAAGAGCTCCTGTTGATGGAAGAAGAGATGAACAAGCTCTGGGTTCTGCGCAAGGTCCTCAACCCCATGGAGGATCAGGAGATCAGCGAGCTGCTGATCGACAAGATGCGCAAGACCAAGAACAACGACGCCTTCCTCAAGTCGATGAACGGTTAGTGGGGAAGCTTGTTCAGTTCCTCGGCGGCCCAGGCAGCGTACTTGCTTCGCCCCGGTTCCGAGGCTACCCTCGACCACCAGTCTTTGGCGTCTGCGGGTTTTCCTTGTTTCAAGGCGTTCTGTCCCAGGAACCAGTCGGCGGCGCTCCTCAGGTAGAATTCCTTGACGTCGGCCAGCGTTTCCCAGAGGCGGTTGGCCTCGTCCGGGTGACCGGACCGTTGAAAAGCCCACGCTTCTCCCAACGCGACGGACTGTTGCTCTTCGGGAGTCGTCGCCAACGCTAGGCGGTCGATGTCGGCGTACTGTTCGAGGGCTTTGGTGAAGCTTCCAAACTCGCCAAGGTAACGCGCCAATTCAAATCGCGCCTGGAACTTCGTCGGGTAGCGCTCGGCGTACTTCTGGCGGACGGCCAACGTAGGTACTGTCGATTCGGTCTTCATCGCTTCTAAAAAGCCCGACTCACTGTCCCTCATCGCGGGGCCGCAAAGGTAGGCCGCGAGTTTTGCCCCTGAGGTGTCGGAACCCGGGTTGTCGACAAAGGCCTTCAAAGTGTTTCTCCAGCCGTCTCGAGCCAGGCGCCACTGGTTCAGTCCCTGATACAAAACAGCCCGGTTGGACGGTACCAGGGCCAACGCCTGGGCGGCCCGGTCCCAGTCGAGGCTCAGGGCAAAGACGGCGGCGGCGGCCTTCAGAGCCTCTGGTTCTGGTTTGGGCACCGTGAGGACTTGGCGAGCAAATTCCACGGCCCTGGCTGCATCGCCAGCCCGAAAGCACAGTTGAGCCAAATCTCCCCACAGGTAAGATCTCGAGGGATCGAGCGCGGGGACTTTCTTCCAAATTGCAGCCACCGCGGCGGCCGCTTCGGGGTTTAGCCCGTAGACCGGCGGAGCCTTGGGGTCGGACGTCGGGTGGTAGATCGAATCGTCCCGACCGGGCTCCATCTTTTGGTAGAGGAGGGCCGTTCCGGCAATGACCAGCGCGTCGGCGTCGTCGGGGCTGTTGTCGAGAACTCCCTTGGCGAGGGCCGCGGCTTCCTCGACCTTGCCAGCGTCGAGAAGCGTGGAGGCCTGGTTCAAGAAGGCAGGGCTGGCCGGCATCGAAACGCTGGTCACAAGAACCAGGCCCAATACCAAAAAGACGCGCCTCACGAGCGCCTCCTTTTCTGAAGAAAGAGATCTCCTACCAGAAGTGCTGCCAGGACGTAGACCAACCAGTCCCCCAAAACCGCATAGGCGGTAAGGGATCGTTTTGCCGGCAGCGGGAGGTTGTAGACCAGGCGGGCTTCTTGAAACGATGGCAGAGGACCAGCGACGATCTGTCCTGTGGGATCGATGACGCTCGTCACCCCGGCGTTGCTGGATCGGACAAGAAAGACCCTGTTTTCGACGGCGCGGAACAGCGCCGCCACGTGGTGCTGAATTTGGCTGGAGTCGCGCCGCGACCAGGAGTCGTTGGTGAGGTTGATCAAGACTTCGGCACCCTGGCGAACCAGGAGCGAGTCGAGCCAGGGGAAGGCGTCTTCGAAGCAGATCGGGGTCGAGAACGAAAGGCTTTTGGCCTTTCCGGCAACGGGAATCTTGAAGACCGTCCACTGGCGGCCCAGTTCCCAGCTTCCCGAGAGCCCGACCACCGACTGGAAGAAGCTCTTGACGGCGGGAACTTCCCAGAAGGGAACGTATTCGGCGAAGGGCACCTGTTGGATCTTGCCGTAGTAGTCGACGATTTGTCCCTGCGGATTCATCAGGACTGTCGCGTTGACCCAGCCGGATTCCTTTTCGGGGTCTTGTGCGTAAGGATTACCCAGCAGCCACCACGCGTTGTTGGCGCGAATGGTCTTAAGCAGAGGGGCTTCTGGCGGGTTGCGTTCGTAGTAGGGGCGGTAGTACTGAAGGGGAAGGCGGAGCGAGGTCTCGCTCCAAACGATCAAGTCGAGATCGTTGGTCCTCAGCGCCTCCAGGCTCTGCTTCACCGAGGTTCTGAGCGGACTCAGGTCATCGTGCGTGTTCCAGGGGTCGGCGTTCTGTTGGACCAGCGCGATCTCGACCGTACCGCGGGAGGGCCGGGGTTCGACGAGCCGCCAGGTGCCATACCCGGCCAAACCAACTAGGACGACCGCAAAAAACACTCCTGTTGCCGGCCGGAAGTAGCCGTTGTCCTCCAGAGCCTCGGCGAGCCAGGCGTTCCAGCTGACGATCAGCAGGGTCAAAAATGAAAGACCAGCCACGTCGACGATCTGAATGAACCACGGCCACTGGTGAAAGGGGTAGGGCGTCAAGCCCCAGGGGAATCCCAGAAACCCATTTCCTTTACAGAATTCGAACACGACCCAGACGGCTCCAACCGCGAACGGCCGACCCACCCACCGCCTGCGCAACAGAGTTCGGACCACGGGGCCGAGGAGGGCGCAGTACCCCGCGAAGGCCAGAGCGACTCCTCCCAAAGTCCAGGCGGCGTAATCCTGAAAGAAAGCCAGCCAGTAGTTCTGAAGGAGGATGGTCAGCAATCCAAAAATTGCACCCAGGCCCGATGCCGCGCGGTTGGTGGCGGCCCTACGCAGGGCCCAAAAGAAAGGAACGTAACCGACGAGTCCGAGAAACGGGTTGCCCGCCAACAAGAAATCATTGGGTTGGGCAAGAAAAACGGCTACAGCGGACAACACTGTAGCCCAGACGAGAGGAAATCTCATGGTAGCATTATAGGAAAAAAAAGTTGAAGAATCCAGCATTTGCTTTTACACTGGGACAAAG
>CAYYUZ010000059.1:16101-22186 GCA_964475005.1 uncultured Spirochaetales bacterium | reverse complement strand
TCGACGGAAATCTGAAGGGCGGCCGCCGCGCTCTGTTTCCACAGCTGAACCGAGCGGTTGTTGGCGGTAACGATGGGAATGTAGAGGGAAAGCTGCCCGTTTTGCTCAAGACGCGCCTCGATGTGCACAGGACTTGTACCGCCAGCCAAGAAGCCGTTGCCTTGAAATCCCGCTGCGAGTCCGATTCCCCGGAGCGGAAGAGCCTCTTCCTTGTAGCGGTCAAGGCGTTCCTGAAGCAACTCGTAGGCGGCGTGTTTGCGGCTGTAGTCGGAAAACTTAGCCAGCTGCGGAATCAGGGTTCCAAGCGGGCAGTCGCCCCTCAGCGGCCTGCCGGCAAAACTCGGATCTTCCTTGGTCAGGGTTTGTTCCGAACGCCACTGCGCGGGGTCCTGGCCCAGGGCGCGGCACAGATCGTGGACGTGGCTCTCCATGGCGAAGAGCCCAAGTCCTTCCCCCAGGCCGCCCATCGGTCCCCGCGGAGGCGTGTGAGATGTTTCGGCGTGGGCATGGACAACGAAGTGGCCCAGGCGGTACGGGGCCAAAATGCCGACGATGGCCCTGTCGAGAATCTCGTCCTCAAGGACGCCATAGGCACCGGTTTGGACCACCAAGTCGGCCTGTAGGCTGAGGATGCGGCCGTCGGGAGCCAAGGTCGTCCTGAGCAGGGTTCTCACTTCGGGACGTTTGGGGGAGTAGAGGAATTCCTCCTCCTTGGTGAGCTTCAAGAGAACGGGCTTTCCGGCCAAAAGAGACAGAAGCGACGCTTGGGCCGCCAGCAGCGAGGGGTACCAAAGCTGACTGTTCGAGGTTCCGGAAGAAGCCGTGGCCAAGACTTTGACCTCGTCGGGATCCCGATCGAGAACCCGGGCGACGCTGGCCACCACGTGGGCCGGCCACTGACTCTTCACGCGGACGGCGGCCACAGCCGGGGTGACGTTCGCAAGAATCTCAACAGGGTCCAAATGCCCGTGATCCTGAGGACCCGACGAATAGACTCCTTCCACTTCCATGGTTCCCGAAACCCCGGCGAGAGCCGCCACGCGGTCCCCTCCCATCACTTCTTTGCGTTTAAGGTGGGGGGCCGCTTCGGCGAACTCGTCGAGGCTGAGGTTGCGTGTGACAAACCGCACCTTGGCGGCCCAGCGCCTGACTTGCTGCTCGTCGGGGCCGGCCACCAGTGCCAGGGGTTCGCCGATATACTGCGCTTCCTCCTCGCCAAGAACGGGAAGCCGCCCGCGAAAGACCTGGAAGAAGAGGTTTCCTGGAATGTCGGCTGGCAGCACAAAGGTCCAGCCGTCGGGCAAAGGAGGATGAGAAAGTCCCAGGATGCGGGCGTGGGGCACCCTTGATCGGATGATCACCCCTGCCAGCACCCGCGAGGGCTCGGGTCGGAAAAGGTCGGGATCAGGAGAAAAGTGGGGGTCTTGGACCGGCGCTTTTCTGCGGGCCATCAGGAGTCTCCGAGAAGAAGGCGGACATGGCCGCAAACCCGATCGACCTGAGCTTCACTCATGGTGGGAAACAGCGGAAGCGAGACGGTTCTCCAGAATCGGGCTTCGGCCTGCGGAAAGCTGGCGGCGTCGAGTTTATAGGTGTCTCGCCAGTAGGGCATCCGGTGAAGGGGAATGTAATGCACCGAGGTTCCGACGCCTGCGTGGGCCAGTTGTGTCACGAAAGCCGCTCGGTCAACGCGGGAAGGAAGCCGAAGGCTGAAGATATGCCAGGCGTGGTCGTCCCGCCAGCCAGGGAGATCGAGGCCCGCGATGCCCTCCAGGCCCTTCAAATAACGCCGCACGACGGCTTGGCGGTCGCGCCAGAACCCCTGAGCCCGCGTCAGCTGCACACGGCCGATCGCCGAGGCCAAGTCGGTCAGGTTGTATTTGAACCCCGGCTCGATGACCGCGTATTCCCAGCTGGCGCCTTTGCCGATGAACCGTGAGAACGCGTCGCGGTCGATACCGTGGGTGCGCATGACTCGCATCCGTTTGGCCAAGTTGTCGTCACGAGTGACGATCATACCGCCTTCACCAGTGGTCATGTTTTTGTTGGCGTAGAACGAATAGACACCGATGTCGCCGACAGTTCCCCAAAAGCCGTGTGGCCCCGAGGTGGGGAAAACGTGCGCCGCGTCTTCGACGATCTTGAAGCCGAAACGGTCCCGAAGCGCGGCAAGGCGGTCCCAGTCAACCGGCTCTCCGGAAAGGTGCACGGGAAGCACAACTTTGATTTTTCTGGTCATCAACACCTGTTCGAGGACATCAAGGTCGAGGTTGGGGCTGTCTGGCAGGCAGTCGATGAAGACCACGTCGGCGCCCAGGTAGCGGGCCACTTCGGCGGTGGCCGTGAAGGTATAGTCGGGAACGGCGCAAACGTCGCCCGGACCGACTCCCAGTGCCTCGAGGGCCAGGTGGAGTCCTGCCGTCGCGCTGTTGACTGCCAAAGCGTGCGCCGTGGCCACGTAGGTGGCAAATTCGCTCTCGAAGGCGGCGGTAACCCTGCCAGTGGTCAGCCACCCGGAACGCATCACCTCCAGGACGGCTTGTTCCTCGCGCTCGCCCAAGACGGGCCGGGAAAAAGGAATAAAGTCGGAGTCGCTTTGGTTCAAATTCCTCTCCTCAAGCCCGAAATATCGGTGGCTTTACGGCGTCAATATTCCGGTTCGTCTTTGTCTTCCAGAGTCGGACACCAGGCGCGCAGAACCGTTCTTAAGTGTTGCCGGTTGCGGTACCGCGAAGGCTGGTTGGGGTCAAAGAAACAGATCGGGTTCAAAAGAATCAGGAACGGCCGAAGGTCGCGGGCGGGAGTCGGCTTGACCAGGCGGTTGATGCGCGCGTAGGCAGTGGGAACCGGCTCTTCGTCGGGAGCCCAAAGTGTTTCTTCAAGACGCTCGCCGGGACGTAAACCGATGTACTTGAACCCTATATCCTTGTGAGGCTCCTTGCCGTGAAACCGAATCACCTGGCAAGCCAGATCTTCGATGGCAATCGGCTCGCCCATGTCGAGCAGGTACAAGTGCCCCCCGGCACCCACGCCGCCGGCCTGCAGAACCAAGGTGACGGCCTCGGGGATGGTCATGAAGAACCGCGTCATCCTTTTGTCGGTTATCGTAACGGGACCTCCGGCCAGAATCTGCTCACGAAACAGAGGAATGATGCTACCCCTGGACCCCAAAACGTTGCCAAACCGCACGACAAGGAACCGCCGGTCACCGGCCCTAGAGTCGGCTTCGAGAACCAGGTCTTCGCAGATCCTTTTGGTCGCGCCGTAGACCGAGTTGGGTTCAACAGCCTTGTCGGTGCTGATCAGCACGAAGCGGCTGACCCCGGAAGCCAGCGCCGCCTCGATCAGATGGTGGGTGCCGAACACATTGTTGGTGACCGCTTCGACAGGGTTGAGTTCGGTCAGAGGAACATGCTTGTGCGCCGCCGTGTGGAAGATTACATCGACGCGCATCCGTGCCAGCAGAAACTCGAGGTGACCTTGATCCTTCAAGTCGCCGATCACCGGTACAATAGTCGATCCTGCGCCGACACCGCCGGCCTGGAGTTGACGTAATTCCTTGTCTATCTGATAGATGCTGTTTTCGCCGTGCCCGTATAGGTACAAACGCTCCGCGCCGCCGGAGAGCAGCTGCCTGGCCAGTTCGCTCCCAATGCTACCGCCCGCGCCCGTGATGAGCACGCGTTTGCCGCTCAAGTACTTGAGGCTCTCCTTGAGGCTGATCTGCACGGGGTTTCGTCCCAGAAGGTCCTGCGGATCGATTTCGCGGGTCAGGACCAAATGCGCTTCGCCGTCGACGATCTGACTGATGGTGGGCAGGATCTTGATCTTCGCGATACCAGCGTCGACAAGGGTGTTCCAAATGGACCTCAGCTGGTTCTTCGTGCCGCTGGGAATAGCGATGAACGCTTCGTCGACGGCGCCGCCCTGGGCGACCTGGGCGATAGGCCCCCGAACCGGAAGACCTTCGATGTTCGTTCCGATCTTGGCCGGGTCGTCGTCCCAGAAGGCCTCGAGTTTCCGGTCCGGCATCTTTTCACGGATCTCTTTGGCCAGGGCTCGGCCCGCGAAGCCCGCTCCCAGAATGACCGTGGTCCGCTGGGCCCCGGCCTTCATGAAGGGACTCCGGGCACGGGGGCTTGAACCATAAGCTCGAAGCCGAGGGTGAGTGTGAAGGTGCCGTGGTCGAAATCCAGACGGATTTTGGCTCGCCTTTTGCGCTTGTCGACGTGGACGATCAGGCCCTCCAGCCCTTCCATCGGCCCGGAAACGACGCGAATCCGGTTGTTTTCGTCGAAAAAGACCTGGCTTGCGGGGGTGACTTCGCCGAATTTCAGAAAATGCCGGAGCAGCTCGAGATCCTTGCCTTTGACCTCGGCCACCTGTCCCTCCTGCTTCAGGAAGTGGTTGAAACCCGGAAGAGCCTTGATACGGACAAAAAGCTCCGCGGGAAGGCCTTCCTCAGCCTTGAGGAAGACGTAACCGGGAAACAGCGCCACTTCGGCTTGGACACGCTTGCCCTTCTTGAGGTGTTCCATTCGCCTGCGGGGAAACAGCACAGAGACCCCTTCGTCGGTGATCAGACGGGCGCTCAAACGGAGGAACGATTCTTCTTTGCGGGGAGCGACGCGAATCACATAGAAGGCCACGAACAAAGTTTAGCATGAAAGGAAACCGGCCGAAAAGAGAACTGGAGGACAAGATGAAAAGACTCGCTCTTCTAGCGTTCCTAGGTTTTGTGGGAACTTTTGTGCACGCCGAAACTGTATTGATCTGCCACGCCCAATCGGTTCCCGAGGCGCTCACGGCCAGCTTTCACAGTCCGCTGTCATCCGCGCTGACGGAACAGGTTTTCGACTACTTTTTCAACCGTGGCGACATTGCTTTTGATACGGCCTTCTCTCTGGAAGACGGCACGCCGAGCAACCTGTGGCTGGGAACCCTGTCCACACGGTACGGTGCCGACAAGGTGGTCTACGTGCAGGTCACTTGGAAGAAAGGCGACGACGGCCAGGCTGTCCTGGACCGCGTCGACTACCAGGAAGTCGGCCCCAAGG
This sequence comes from uncultured Spirochaetales bacterium, assembly GCA_964475005.1. Classification (GTDB taxonomy): domain Bacteria; phylum Spirochaetota; class Spirochaetia; order JABEVK01; family JABEVK01; genus JAIFLN01. The sequence continues at coordinate 17,129 of CAYYUZ010000059.1, read as the reverse complement.
GCGTTGTTCTACTCAAAGGCTCGATCAGCCTCGAGCTGGTGTCTCCGTCTCAGGACGAAGCCAAACAGGTCAAAGCCGTGACCGACCGCGTTCTTGAAGGATTGTCGTCGTAAAGTTGGAAAATGGCGGCGCTTCGGCTAAGATAACAGTGTGCCCGCCATACAACCCGCCTCCCCAGGTCATGGAAATCTGCTCCCCGTCACCGGTGACTACGTTCTCGAGTACTTGGACGCGCTCAAAGCCCGGTCGGTTTCGGTCTTCCGGGTTTCCAAAAACGCTCAAGGCAACCTTCGCGCCGACCCGGTCGATCCGGCCGCGTCTCAAGCCCTGACGGTCGCCGAACGCTCACAGAAGCTCTTCCTCGTGGAGAAGGACTGGATGGCTAAGGCCTTTTCCGAGTCTGACTCGTTCGACGCCCAGCTAGAACCCTTGCTTCGGGAATCGCCCGAGGAAAGAGCCAGCGCCGTGACCACGCTGCGGACAACGCTGAGCGAACTTCGAAAGAAAGAGGTTCCCGCAGAGACCAAGGCCAAGGCCATCATGGACACGCTTTCCCAGGTGTTCCTTTTGAACAAGGCCTCCTTGAAGGTCAAGGCCCACGAGGTCACCGTTCACGAGAAGTCTGTCGCCCGCGAAAGCGACTCGATCATTGGATCTGCCTTGGAAATGGCCGAGGAGCCCGCGCTCATGGCCGGTTTTTTCTCGTGCTTCAAGGGTCTTTCGAACGGACAGACCATCAACCACGTCATGCGGGTCTTTGTCTCGTTCACGGGCTTTCTGCAGAGGTTTGAAACGCTTCATCAGAACCGCCTGTCGACCACTCTCCGCCGCGTATTTCCTTCGGTCTACTTGTCTCTATACCGCAAGATCTTGCCCAGTGTGGACTTGCGACTTATGACTAGCGACCAACTCCTCCAGCTACCTGATCTGGATTTCCTCGACCGGAAGGAATTCTCCCTCGGGGCCTTTCTCCATGATATCGGCAAGATGGGCAACATCGACTACTTCGAGAGCGACCTGGGGTTTGA
>CAYYUZ010000059.1:6551-16001 GCA_964475005.1 uncultured Spirochaetales bacterium | reverse complement strand
ACCTACAAAAAGGCGATGACCCCGGCCCAAGCCGTGGTCTTCCTGGAAGACACCATGGCTGCAGCGGGCAAACTCGACCCCGTGCTGGTCGACCTTTACGTCGACTTTCTTAGGACACAAAACGTCGTTGTGCCCGAAGACAGGGGTTTTGAATTCAAGGTCAAACAAGCACGCTAGCCTGCAGACGCGATCTTGCGGCTCACATCCACGATCCAATCGTGGCGGGCCTCGTAAGTGGAATTGTAAGTGTCGTAGAAAGTGTGAACCTGCGCGTCCATAATACCGCAGTAGGCGAAGACATTCTTCTTCCAGATGACCGCAGAGGGATCGTCCCCCTCTGGCGCCGGGTAGTCGGTCGTGGTGAACACGAAGGCCTTTTTTCCCGCCAGCAGTTCGGATTTCTTTTTGGAGAGGAATTCGTAGCCGTCGAATTCATAGGCAACTCCGGGGCGGAAGACACGGTCGATGAAGCCCTTGAGCAGCGCCGGCGGTCCGCCCCACCAGTCGGGGTGGACAAAGACGTACAGCGAGGCTTCCGTGACGAGTTTGGAAAAGCGCTGAGTTGTCTCGTCGAAGGTGAACTTGCGGGGAAGTTCAGGACCCGGGAGCACCGGGTCGAACTCCTCTTGGTAGAGGTCGACAAAATCGACAGTGTGCTTCGCTTCAAGCGCCTTAACGGCGGCCTGGGCGACGGCTTGGTTGAACCCTGAGCGGTTGGGATGGCACAGGACCACCAGGGCTCGGGGAAGGGTGTCATGGGAGAGCATGCCGGGAAAATACCACGGGGAAGGGGGAGGGGGCAACACCGACACCACGGTTCGGTTCCTGTTTTTTTCTCCATTTTTCGTCCAATAATTACCGAATAAATGCCTTCCAACCCTTGAACAATTCGTCCTTTTCACCTATTTTAAGGGGAGGTGCATACCTGACAATGGTTGTCATCTATGCAGGGAGGGACCATGGCCACTGTCGAGGATGTCTATTCTGCTGTAGGAGAAGTTCTCGATCCGGACTTGGGTCTCCCCATCCTAGATCTAGGCCTCATTTATCGCGTCGATGTGGCCGACGACCGTGTGGAAATTGACTTTACGCTGACCAGCCCGGCCTGTCCAGTCGGCGACTTGCTTCTCGAAGATCTTCAGGAAACCGTGAAGGCCCGCACGGGGCTGCAGAATGTCACGGCGACCATCGTCTGGGACCCGCCCTGGAACAAGGATATGATGAGCGAAGAGTTGAAACTGACCCTGGGCATTCCCATTTGACAGTCTGACGCTGAGTTGACGAGGAGCTTGAATTGAAAATTTTGCGCATCGAGGGCCTGACCGCCGAAATCGACGGGAAACCCATCCTCAGGGGTGTCGACCTTGAGATCAAGACGGGTGAAATCCACGCCTTGATGGGGCCCAACGGCCACGGCAAATCGACACTGGCCAACATTTTGATGGGTCACCCCAAATACACGGTGACCGGCGGCAAGATCACCATCGACGGTGAGGACCTTTTGGCGATGCCGGTTCCAGACCGCTCGAAGGCCGGCTTGTTTTTGGCCTTTCAATACCCCGTTGAGATTCCCGGTGTTACGGTTGGCAAGTTCCTCAAACGTGCGGCCGAGATCCATATGGCGGTTAGGGGCGAGAAGCTGAACGTCACCAAGTTCATCAAGCAGGCCCGCGAAGACATGACGTTCCTTGACATGGACCAGCAGTTCATCAACCGCTACCTGAACGAGGGTTTTTCCGGCGGTGAAAAGAAGCGTATGGAGATCCTTCAGCTTCTGACGCTCAAGCCCCGGTTCGCCATGTTCGACGAGACCGATTCAGGGCTCGACATCGACGCCCTCAAGGTCGTCTCCAAAGGCATCAACCGCTTACGCGGCGATGACTTTGGTGCCCTGATCATCACCCACTACCAACGTATTCTGAACTACATTCTGCCCGACCAGGTTCACATTCTCTATCAAGGGAGAATCGTCACTAGCGGTGGAAATGAACTCGTCACGGCCCTCGAAGAAAAGGGCTACGACTGGGTGAAGGAAAAATACGGTGAAGTTGTCTAAAGCCCCTCAAGGAGGCCCCCATGTCCTCTGAAATGATTCCCGCAGAAAACCAGCTTGGCGACGATTTTGCCGCAGACTACAAGTTCGGCTTCTCAATGCCCGAAAAATCCCTCCTCAAGTCTGCCAAAGGCTTGAGTGAGGAGGTCGTTCGACAGATAAGCGGCGCCAAGAATGAACCGTCTTGGATGCTGGCCTACCGCCTCAAGGCGCTAGAAACCTTCAGAAAGATGCCGATGCCCTCGTGGGGTGCTGATCTTTCCGGCATCGACTTTGACGACATTTACTACTACTCCAAGCCTTCCGAAGAATCAGTCACGAGTTGGGACGATGTGCCCGAAGAGATACGGAAAACCTACGACAGATTGGGCATTCCCGAGGCCGAAAAGAAGTTCCTTGCCGGTGTAGGAGCCCAATACGACAGCGAGATGGTTTACCACAACCTCCAGAAGAACCTGACCGACAAGGGTGTACTGTTTAGCTCTCCCGAAGACGCAGTGGCCAACCACCCCGATATCATCAAGAAGTATTTCGGCACCGTCATTCCCCACACCGACAACAAGTTCGCAGCGCTCAACACGGCCGTTTGGTCTGGCGGTTCGTTTATCTACGTTCCCAAGGGAGTCCACGTCGACATTCCTCTGCAGGCGTACTTTAGGGTCAACACCAAGAGTTTCGGTCAGTTCGAACGGACGCTCATCGTGGTCGACGAGGGCGCCTTCGTCCACTACATCGAAGGTTGCACGGCGCCAGTCTTCACCAAAGACAGCCTTCACTCGGCCGTCGTCGAGATCATCGCTCTTCCCGGCGCCAGGGTGCGCTATTCCACCATTCAGAACTGGTCCAACAACATGTACAACCTGGTGACCAAACGGGCTTTCGCCTGGGACAACGCGACCGTGGAATGGGTGGACGGTAACATCGGCAGCAAAGTCACCATGAAGTACCCGGCCATCTTTTTGATGGGCAAGGGTGCCCACGGCGAGGTAACCAGTATTGCCTTTGCCAACAAAGGACAAGAACAAGATACCGGCACCAAGATCATGCACTTCGCCGACGATACAAGCAGCGTGGTGACGGCCAAGTCGATCAGCAAGTCGGGAGGCATTTCAAGCTACCGCGGGCTCATCAAGGCCAACCCGGGCCTTCGCAACATCCGCTCAAAAGTCGAATGCGATGCCCTGCTTTTGACTAGTGATTCCAAGACCAACACCTATCCGATCATGGACATTCAGAGCGATGACGTGAGCATGGAACACGAAGCCAAGGTTTCCAAGATCAGCGAAGAGCAGCTGCTCTACCTGATGAGCCGCGGCATCGGCGAAGAAGAAGCCGGAATGATGATTGTCAACGGATTCATCGATCCTCTGGTCAAGCAGTTGCCCATGGAGTATGCCGTCGAGCTGAACCGACTGATTGAGCTCGAAATGGAGGGGTCTGTCGGATGACGGTTGCTGCAAAATCTCCCCTCACCTGGCCCGGTCGGACCAACGAGGAGTGGCAGCGTTCGTCTGTGGACCGCTTCCTTCTCGCTTCGCTACCTGTGGCCAAACCTGCGCCCTCCCAACCCCAAATCTTGCCAAGGGAGTCTGAATTTTCGGGACGGCTAAGCTTCATCGACGGCAAACTGACCGGGGTCGATTTCGATCCGGCTCTGAACAAGCAAGAGGTGATTTTCGGCACGCTCGAAGCGGCGCCCTCTGTCGTCAAGGACCATGTTTCGCGCGGCCGCGCGGCGGCTGATACGTTGGCTTCCTCAAGCCACTACGAGAGGATTGAATTCGGCGCGGTTCTGAGCGTTCCAGCCCGGGTGGCGGCAACGGCACCGTTCCTGATCGAGATTACTGAAAATCGGACCGGCGTTCTGACAACACCTCACATCGCTGTGTTCTTGGGCGAGGCTTCGCAGGCGACGCTTGTCGTGAGACACCGTTCTCCTTCGGGTCAGAAATTTACTGTCGACTCGGCCACCACCGTTGTCTTGGGTGACGGCGCCGTCTTCAACCTCAGTGAGCTTCAGACGCATGGCAACAGAGCCGCCGTACTTGACCACAGTCTTGCCGTAGTTGGCCGCGACGCCCAGTTCTTCCACTGGTGCGCTCCCATCGGCGGCGCCGTGGTGAAGACGCGCTTCGACTTCACTCTTGCAGGCGAAGGGTCTTCGGTGAAAACCCACGGGCTCTACTTTGGTGTTGAAGATCAGCACAAGGACCTGCGCATCAGCCTCACCCACGCGGCACCTCATACCACAAGTTACGCCCTCTACAAGGGCGCTGTCCGTGACAGGGCGAGAACAGTCTTTCAGGGGCTGATTGAAGTCAAACCTGTCGCCAGCCAAACCGACGCGTACCTCAGCAACAAAAACCTCATCCTCACCGATGGGGCGCGGGCCGACAGCCTGCCTCAGTTGAAGATCGACACCAACGACGTCAAATGTTCCCACGGATCGACGACAGGAAAGGTCAACGAGGAAGAAGTCTACTACCTGACTACCCGCGGTTTCAGCAAGGAAGAGGCAAGGCTTTTTATTGCCCAAGGGCTGTTCGCCGAGCTGATCGACGAGGCTCCCGCCTTCCTCAGGGATGAGGTCGAGCACTTGGTGGCTTGCGCTATTGGTGCCGACGCCGCCCTGGGCAGCTGCCAGGACCCGGAATGACTCCCCACCAAGAACTTTACGACGCGCAAGAGAAGGTCAACCGTCTCCGGGCTGATTTCCCGATTCTGAACCGCCCGCTGGTATTTGGTGGCAAACCCCGACCTTTGATCTATCTCGACAATGCGGCGACTTCCCAAAAGCCCCGCCTTGTTCTGGATGCGCTGACCGGCTACTACGAAAACGCCAACGCCAACGTCCATCGGGCTATCCACAGTTTGGGAGAGGAAGCCACAAGGGTCTACGAGGGCGCCCGTGACCGTGTAAAGAGCTTTCTCAACGCCGGGGCCCGTGAGGAAATCATCTTCACGAAGGGAACCACGGAATCTATCAATTTGGTGGCGCAGTCGTTCAGCAAACTGTTGAAGGCCGGCGACGAGATCATCGCCACCGAAATGGAACACCATGCCAACTTGGTTCCTTGGCAAATGGCCGCCGAGCAATACGGCTTGAAGCTCAAGTTTCTCCCCATCACCGACGAAGGCGTTCTTCTGACCGACAAACTCGAAGAATTGTGGTCCGACCGAGTCAAGTTGGTAGCTGTTTCGGCGATGAGCAACGTGCTGGGAACGATCAACCCCGTCGAACGAATCATTGAATTTTGCCACGCCCGCGGTGTGCCCGTCTTGCTCGATGGTGCTCAGTCGGTTCCCCATATGAAGGTCGATGTGCAAAAGCTCGACTGCGATTTCTTGGCTTTCAGCAGCCATAAGATGTGCGGTCCGACCGGGTTCGGAGTCCTCTACGGCAAAAAGGAATGGCTCAAGAAGATGCCTCCCTACCAAGGCGGAGGCGACATGATCCGTTCCGTTTGGCTTGAAACCTACGAAGCCAACACGTTGCCGTACAAATTCGAGGCCGGAACGCCTCATATGGAAGGCGCTGCGGGACTCCATGCAGCCCTCGACTATCTCGATGCTGTAGGAATGGACTGGATCCACCGCTACGAGCAGCTCCTGCTGGCCTACACCATGGAAAAACTTGTCACCATTTCCGGGGTTCACATTTACGGAACCGCGCCGGGAAAGGGCGGGATTATCTCCTTCCTCCTCAAGGGAATCCACGCCCACGACCTGTCGGCGTATCTGGACAGCCGCGGCATCGCGGTTCGCGCCGGGCACCACTGCGCTCACCCTCTGGCGCGTCGGCTCGGAGTGGTCAGCACGGCGAGGGCAAGTTTCTACTTCTACAACACGGTCGAGGAAGCCGACGCGTTTGTCCTGGCCGTCCACGATGCAGCCGATCGGTTGTAGCCGCTTCTTGCCATTTGCCTGGGAAATCTGTAAGTTTACTTATGGCCTTTGACGAGCTGTACCAGGAAATCATCCGCGACCATTACAAGAACCCCCGCAACAAGAAGCCTCTGACCCACCTCAAAGCCGTCGAGAATCCCTCGTGCGGTGATAGCGTGAAGGTGCAGTTGGAGGGCGATTCCCAGCAGATCAAAACCGTCTTCTTCGACGGATCAGGCTGTTCCATTTCCATGTGTTCGGCCAGCATGATGAGCGAACTGCTTACGGGAAAGACCGTCCCCGAGGCCAAGCTGATTGTTCAGCAGTTTCTTCAAGTGATTCGGGGAGAGCAGCCGGCCGATACTCTCGACGAGCTCGGTGACGTGGCTGCTCTCAAAGGCGTCATCGACCTTCCCGTCCGGGTCAAGTGCGCGACCCTGGCTTGGCACGCCGTCGAACAGGCCCTCGAAAAAGCCTAACGTTTCATATTCCGGATCTGCGCTACGTGGTAGAAGTCGTGGGTGAACACGGAGATCAGGCCCTCGGCCCAGGTCATCGCGCCTCCGTCAAACGACCTATCTAGAAACGATTCTTCGAGCAAGCGCGTCCGTGCGGAAAGAGCGTCGTGGGTCCTTCCCATCTGTGAAAGCACCGACCTCCATCGGTGTTCGGTGACCCCTCCTTCCGGGGCTGGGGGAAAATCAAAATCTCCCTCAGGGTAGGCGGGTTCCCGACCCTCGAGTTTCGCCAAAAAAATTTCCTTGTAGCGGTGCAGGTGGAGGCCAACGCCCCACACCGTGTAACCCTCCACGGTGCGCGAGCTGACCGCCTCCTCGGCGGTGTTCGAGGCCAGTTCGTCGCTGAGACACCTTCCGTTGAAGCTCTCACCCTTCCATTCCCGGTCCCAGTAGTCGATGAGCCTCAGCCAGCCTGTCATGGTTTGCCTCCGTCACCTCTTCATGTTGCGAATCTGGGCAACATGGTATCCGTCGTGGCCAGAAGCCCAAGTGAAAACCTCTCCCCAGGAGATTTCCCAAGGTGTAAACGTGGTTTCCAAGAACGCCTCGTCAAGGGTCCGTGCCTTGTCTACCAGCGCCTCGTGGGTCTCATCCATGAGTCCGATGGTCTCCAGCCATTTGGGTTCGGTCAAACCTTCGATCGGCACCGGTGGAAAATCCTCGTCGCCCTCGGGCCACGAGGGTTCACGATTCTCGAGGGTTGCCAGGAGCAATTCCTTGAACTTGTGCACATGGAGGGCGACTCCCCACACGGTGTACTGCTCGACGGTACGGTCCGACGCCGCAAGCCTCGCCGGGTGGGCCAGCAACTCGTCCTTAAGGTTGCGTCCGTCGAAGGATTGTCCCTTCCAGTCCCTATCCCAAAAATCCAACAACCGCGTCCATGCGTCCATTACTCGCTCCTTTGATCTCAATACGTTTTGTAGGCTTCTGGCTTGACTTCCAGAGTGAGGATGTCGGCGCCGTTCTTGTCCTTGAACGAATAGTCGAGGACAATGTCATTGCTGTAGAAGAACTTAAGGTCTCGATCTCTTCTTAGTTCCGACTGGAAGTTCTTTTTCAAGCCTTCGCGGACTACGTCAAAATAGGCTTGGCCGACCTGGTCTTTGGTGTAGTTCATGACTTGGTACACATAGGTGAATTTGCGCCCGGGACCCGAGAACACGGCGGTCAGGCTCGTGTCTGCGTCAAGAGCCAAAGGAAGGTGCCGGTTGGTGAAGTAGGCTCTTTCAGCAAGGGCTTTCTCAAGCCGAAGCGCGGGGTTGAACAGGTCAGAAACAACGGCCAACCCGGCCAGACTCCCCAAGACCAAAAGCGTAACCAGAAACACGGCGGCCGGCGGTACCCAAACGGGCAGGGGGCGCTTGGCGAGCCTCGTTGGCCTTGCGGGGCGATCCTGCAACGCCAGCACCGTTTTCCAGGCTTCGTTGAGTAGTTTTGTCTTCGCGGTCGCCCTTGCCAAAAGGTCGGGCTTAGCGGTGAAGTTGTCAGGGTGCCAAACCTTGATCAGATCCTTGTACGCCTTGGAAGCCTCTTCGCCGGTGGCGGTGGGTTCAAGCTCCAACTGGACGAGTGCGTTCGAAAGGTCCATGGGTCACCTCAGCTCTTGATGGTCTTGCGGTCGGCCAGATCCAGGGCAAAGATCCGGCTCTTGCGCGCGTGGTTGTAGGACTGCTTCTTCTTCTGGGGAAGGCTCTCCAGCGGAGCTTCGACGAAGCCCATCTGTTCAAACCAGTCGAGCGTTCGTGTGGTCAGCACAAACACGCGTTTCAGGCCCAGTTTGGACGCCTTCTCGACAAGATAAGACAGGATCTTGCGACCCATGCTCAGGTGCGCGTACACGGGGTTGGTCGCAATCGCCGCGATTTCCGCTTGGCCAGCACCGTACTCGTGCAGGGCCCCGCAGGCGTGAACCACTCCGTCGATTTCGTAGACCACAAAATCGGCTTGGTTGCTCACTAGATCGTCTTCGGTCCTCTGGATAAGAATCCCTTCTTCCATCAGGGGCTGCATAAGCCTCAGAACATCGCTGATGTCGGTGGTCTTCATGGGCCTCACCGATTCGTACTCGCTGCCATAGACCATGGTCCCGACCCCGAGGTTGGAAAAGATTTCGCGGAGTATGGCTCCCTCCATGCGGCCGTCGACCACATGGGCCCGTTCGGTGCCTTGCCGGCAGGCACGGAGCGCCAGCTCGAGGTACTTCAAGTCGGGATCGGGTCTTCCGGCGTTCAGCGCGAGGACCTCGTCGGCTTCTTCGAGGCTCAGGCGGGCCACACGGCCGTCGCTGTTCTTGACAAGTCCCTGCGGCAGCTCAAACCGGCTGTCCATGAAACCGTCGCTGTCGGTGACGAAGAAGAGCTTCTCGGCCTTCAGCGCCTCGGCCACCGCCAGGGCGATCTCGTCGCTGGCCAGGTTATAGGGCTTTCCGGCGGCGTTCCAGCCTATGCAGGGAAAGATGGGAATCATCCCTTGATCGAGGATCTGCTGGAGCGGCTGGGTGAGGATTTTCTCGACTTTGCCGCTGTTCTGAAAGTCTACGCCGTTGACAACACCCAAACCTCTGGCCCGTGTGAAGTTGCCGATGACGGCGTTGGCCTGAAAGGCGGTCAAGAGCGTCATCAGCCGGTTGGCCACGTCAAAGGCCGCCATACGGATGAAGGGAATCGAATCCTGGGTCGCGATGCGCACCCCGTTCACGTACTCGCTTTCGGTGTCGTACTCCTTGAGCACCGCGTCGATCCACTCCTTGGCCCCGGGCACCAAAATAATCTCGATTCCCGTCGAGCGCAGCATGGCCAGGTCCTTGAGCATTTGAGGAAAGTGCGGGGCGTTCAAGATGGGATAGTCGATCTTGAGGACGATGGTCTTTCCGTCGAACCGGCTCTGGTAGTAGAAGACTTCGCGAATCAGGTCAACCTGCTCACGGTGCTTGATCTCGTCCATGTCGAGATTGTAGCGAACAACGGATGGAGCGTCCAGTTTGGACAAAAC
>CAYYUZ010000059.1:0-6451 GCA_964475005.1 uncultured Spirochaetales bacterium | reverse complement strand
ACTCGAAGGGGGAGAGTGGCGAGACCGTTGCTCGGGTAGACTTCTCGGCGAGGACCATCGCCTGCGAGCGTGAAACCCGTCGTTCGGGCAAGAAGTTCCTCCAAGGCAACGCGCATCTCGAGCCTGGCTAGCCCAGCCCCTTGGCAGACGTGTGCGCCTTGTCCCCAGACCAAGCCGGCGGATGTGTTGCGATCAAGCCGCACGGTCTTGGGGTCTTCAAACACCGTGGAATCATGGTTGGCGGCCATCCACATCAGGGTCAGATGCTCTCCTTTCGGGATCGTCCGACCCCGAAGGGTGACTTCCCGTGTTGTGGTGCGCGGGTTGGCGACAAGGGGACCGTCGGCCCGTAGAATTTCTTCGATGGCTGCGGGAATGAGCGGCTGGTTGTTCCTCAGCCGGTCCTGCAAGGCAGAGTCCTGGGCAAGACGCCTTACCAAAAGCCCCAGACTTCCCGCGACGGTGCCGTGGCCAGCTGCCCAGTTGCGCAGAACGTTCACGATCTGGTCATCGTCGAGACCCCGCGCGTCGACCTTGGTCGCGAGCAGGGCGTCTGTGGCGTCGGCAACCCGGTTGGGGGAAGCGCGGTGGGCCTCCAGGTTGGCTTTGACGTGTTTCGAGAAGAAGCTGGCCTGGGCCTTGCCGGCAACAGCGTCTTTTTCAAAGGCCGCCTTCTGGTTGCCATGAATCCAGCCGTTCAGGAGATCCCACTGCGTCTCGGGCCAGCCAAGCCAGGCACACAGTGTTTTCAAACTGAAGGGAGTCACGAAGGCCTGGATGAACTCCACTTCCCCGAGCTTGGGCAGAGCGTCCAAAAGACTCGCGGCAATCCCGCGGACAAGAGGCTCGATCCTGGCCAGCTGTTCTGTGTCGAAATTAGGGTCGAGGGCCTTTCGGTACTGCCCGTGAAGAGGCGGGTCCATTCCATTGGGGATCGCCGGGAACGGCGAGACGTTGCTGTAGGTCTGGGGATCGGCCAGAACCTGAACAATGTCTTCGTGCCGGAACAGCGACCAGCCCAGGAACTCGCTGTGGGCAACTGGGCATTTTTCCCGCATGGCATCGTAGGCCAGGCTTTGGTCTTTGAGGACCGAGGGGTCCAGAGGATTCCAGTCATCGGGTTGAAGATCGGTCATAACACACTCCTTCGTGCAGGGGGACTTGCAGTTCAGAGATTCGTAAAGTGCCAGGTATTTTTCGTGGATCATCCTTGCGTCGAAGGCACCGTATTCTTCAAGGTTGGCGTCAAGCTCTTGCGGCGAAAAGAACTTTTCTGTATTGGGAAAGAACTCCGAATCTTCCTTTTTGATATGGACCGGATAGAACGCGCAGAACCAGCGAATGATCTCAGCGATGGCACCAACGCTGGACCTGTCGCCCTCTCTGAAGCGGGCATTCAAGGCCGCGATCTTTGCGACTTGATCTCTGGCTTGCTGATGTTCCCCGATCAGTTCCTGCATCAGCTCTTTGTCCCTTGGGTCGAGGGCTTACTGAGCGAGCTTTTTGAAGAGGATTCCCTCTTCTTTGCCATGGTGCGTCCGATCGGCGTAGAACCGAATGAAGTCGACAATCTGATCGAAGAAGACAGGGTCAAAGGTGTCTTCGTCCATTTTTCCGATTTTGGTCTCGGCCAGAAGGAGCATCTTCTCGATCAATCGGTGTTCGATCATCAGCAGTCCCCGCGCCTTCATACGGCGGCCATCATGGCCGCTACATCCGCGTCGGCCGAGGTTGTTCCCATCAGGTGGAAGTTCTTAACCAGCACCTCGGTCACATTGGGGGAAAGGAAGGCTGGAAGCGTCGGCCCCAACCGGATGTTCTTGAATCCTAGCGATAAGAGCGCCAAAAGAACCGCCACGGCTTTCTGCTCGTACCAGGCAATATCAAAACTGATCGGAAGATCGTTCACATCTTCTGCGCCCAAAATCTCCTTGAGCTTGAGAGCGATGACTGCCAAGGAGTAGCTGTCGTTGCACTGACCCGCATCGAGAACGCGAGGGATGCCGGCGATCTCGCCGAGGGGGAGTTTGTTGTAGCGGTACTTCGCGCAACCGGCGGTGAGAATCACCGTGTCGTCAGGGAGCGCTCCAGCCACATCCGTGAAGTAGCTGCGCTCCTTGTGACGCCCGTCGCAGCCGGCCATCACGACGAATTTCTTGATGGCGCCGCTTTTGACCGCCCCGACGATCTTGTCGGCAAGGGCGAACACCTGATGATGGGCAAACCCTCCGACAATCGTGCCCGTCTCGAGCTCTTTTGGGCTCGGGCATTTCAACGCCTCGGCGATCAGCGGCGAAAAGTCCTTTTTTCCTCCCGAAATCCTGTCTTGCACATGAGGGCACCCCGGATACCCGGCCAGGCCAGTGGTGTACATTTTCGCCTTGTAGCTGTCCTTTGGCGGAACGATGCAGTTCGTCGTCATCAGGATGGGGCCTCGGAACGATTCAAATTCTTGGACCTGATGCCACCAACTCGAACCGTAGTTGCCGTGAAAGTGGCTGAATTTCTTGAAGGCTGGGTAGTAGTTGGCCGGAAGCATCTCCCCGTGTGTGTAGATGTCCACACCCGTGTCTGCTGTTTGGATCAGCAGCTCCTCAAAATCCTTGAGATCGTGTCCAGAGACCAAAATACCGGGGCGGGTGCCCACGCCGAGGTTGACCGTGGTGATTTCCGGGTGTCCGTAGGCGCTTGTATGGGCGGCGTCGAGAAGCGCCATAGCGGCGACCGCGGTTTGGCCAGTCTGGCGAACAAGGGAAACCAATTCTTCAACGGTCAAAGCGTCGTTGGTCGCCGCCAGCGCCTTCATAAAGAACGAATAGATTCCAGGATCCTCTTTGCCAAGCATGGCCGCGTGTTCGGTGTAGGCGGCGATACCCTTGAGTCCATAGGTCACCAGTTCCCTGAGCGACCTCACGTCTGGATCTTCGGTGGCCAGGACTCCGACCTGTCCGACAGTGGATTTGAGGTTGTAGCGGACAGTCAGGTTTTCTGCTGCGTTCCTTGCTTCGGCAACAAGGGCGGAAAGCCGCCCGTCGTCGTAGTTGGTCCGCGATATGGTAGCGAACAGGCTGCGCGCTACAAGAAGTCCCTCGGCGTTCAGGTCGGCTCCCAAGAGCTCGGCCTGCCGGCACACGACGGCCAGATCCTTAAGGGCGGCGACGAGCCGATCTTGAATCTCGGCGGTTTCGGGACCTTTTCCGCAGACGCCCCGAACGATGCAACCCGTCCCGAACGCCGTTTCTTGGCACTGGTAGCAGAACATTTTGAACCCCCAAACGGCTTAATATTAAAAAGTACAGAATAGTTTAAGTATTTGCAAGGAAAAGTGACAGATCAGTTCCTTTCCAACCCGTTCTTGATTGCCCTCAGTTGAAATGGTACGATGCGCAAGGTTTGAGGATGTCCAAGGGAGGCCCTTTTGCCGATCCGATACGCCATGGATCCGCTTGCCTCCATCCACACCTGAGTTCAGCGGCTACCGACCAAGAGAGCCCTGAGACTGCCAGGAAAATTGAATCCAGAAGGAATACTGTCCCATGAGTCCGATCGAACTGCCCAAGGTGTACAATCCCCAAGATTTTGAGGACCGTCTCTACGAGTTTTGGATGGACAACGACCTCTTCGCCCCACGGGGTGAAGGGAAGCCTTTTGTCGTCGCCATTCCTCCTCCCAACGTCACGGGTGTTTTGCACATGGGGCACGGGCTGAACAACTCACTTCAGGACGCCTTGGTCCGGTACTGGCGCATGAAAGGTCGGCCGACCCTTTGGGTGCCGGGAACCGACCATGCGGGCATCGCCACACAGCAGGTCGTGGAGCGCCGTCTCCAGGCCGAGGGAAAGACCCGTCACGACCTGGGCCGCGAAAAGTTCGTCGAGCTGACCTGGAAGGTGAAAGAAGAACATCACGCCATCATCAGCCAGCAGTTGAAAAAGATAGGCGCCAGCCTTGACTGGAAACGTGAGCGTTTCACCATGGACGAGGGCCTTTCCAAGGCCGTCCGCCAGGTGTTTGTAACCCTCTATGAGCGGGGCCTGATCTACAAGGGCCGCTACCTGGTGAATTGGGACCCAGAGGCTCAGACGGCCATCTCCGACGACGAAGTCGAGCATAAGGAAGTGCATGGGTTCCTCTACCACCTTAAGTACCCCTTTGCAGACGGTTCCGGTTTCGTCCAGTTGGCCACCACGCGGCCCGAGACTCTGCTGGGCGACGTCGCGGTAGCGGTTCATCCCGGCGACGAGCGGTACGCGGGCTTGGTGGGAAAGCTGTTGACCCTCCCCATCGCCGACCGTCCTATTCCCCTCATTGCTGACCCGTTTGTCGACAAGGAATTCGGCACAGGGGCCGTCAAAATCACCCCGGCCCACGACCCCAACGACTTCGAAGCCGGGCGCCGCCACAACCTGCCCCAGATCAACATCTTGAATCCCGACGCCACTTTGGGGCCCAACGTTCCCGAACGCTACAAAGGCCTTTCCGTTGCCAAGGCCCGCAAAAAAATCCTTGAGGAGTTGACCGACCTCGGTCTGTTTGTCGAAGCGCAGCCGCACAAACACCAGGTGGGCCACGCTCAACGTTCCGGCGCCGTCGTCGAGCCCTACCTTTCAGAACAGTGGTTCGTGAAGATGAAGCCCTTGGCCGAAAAGGCGATGCAGGCCCTGAAAGAGGACCAGATCCGTTTCTATCCCAAGCGCTACGAAAACACCTACACCACTTGGATGGAAGGCATCCGTGACTGGTGCATCAGCCGCCAACTGTGGTGGGGACACCAGATTCCCGTCTGGACCTGCGGCGACTGCGGCCAGGTTCATGTGAAGATCGAGGCCCCCGCGGTGTGTGAAAAATGCGCCTCGAAGGCGTTGAAACAGGACGAGGATGTGCTGGACACCTGGTTCAGCTCGTGGCTGTGGCCGTTCTCCACGCTGGGCTGGCCTCAGCAGACCGCTGATCTTGAGCGCTTCTACCCCACCAGCGCGGTGGTTACCGGCTACGACATCATCTTCTTCTGGGTGGCTCGGATGGTGATGGCCGGTATGGAATTCACCGGAAAAGCGCCTTTCCGCGACATCTACATGACACCCTTGGTCCGCGACAAGCAGGGCCGCAAGATGTCGAAGAGCCTGGGAAACGGGATCGATCCCCTCGACGTGGTTAGCGAGTTTGGCGCCGACGCGCTCAAGTTCACCATGGTCTACCTTTCCAGCCAGGGGCAAGACATCAACCTTGACAAAGATGGGTTCAAACTCGGGTCCAAATTCGCCAACAAGGTTTGGAACGCCAGCCGCTACCTTTTGATGAACATCCCCGACGAGGGCGTGCTTCCGTCTGGGCAGATTGTCAAGAATGATGTGGACCGCTGGATCGAGAGCCGGCTCAACGCGACCATCCGGTCGGTCGACGAAGCCATGGCCGCTTACAGGTTCAACGACGTTGGGCACCTCGTCTACGACTTCTTCTGGAATGATTTCTGCGACTGGTACGTGGAAGCCACCAAGCTCGAATTCTACGCCGATGACCCGGCGCGCAAACGGCAGGCCGTGAGCAAACTCGTCAACGTTCTTGAGGAGAGCCTTCGCCTCATGCATCCTTTCCTCAGCTTCGTGACCGAAGAGATCTACCAGAAACTCCCCGGACACGGTTTCAGTCTGGTGACCGCGCCGTTTCCCGGCGTCTTGCCGGAACGCGACAACAAACTCGCCGAGACCCAGTTTGCGTCCCTCCAGGAACTTGTGCGCGGTATTCGGACGCTGCGGTCGGAATTCACCATTCCCCCCGAGAAGGACATCGCCGTTGTTGTCGGCCTGGAGGCGGGCTTTGCGCACGCGGAATTCCTAAAGAACCATCGCGCCCTGGCGGCGCTTTTCACGGGGGCGGAGGCGCTCTCGTATGGAGCCTCAGGCACCAAACCGGCCGGTGCCGTGACTGTGGTTGGCAAGGGTTTTGAAAGCTACATTTTGGTTCGTGACATCATCGATGTGCCCAAAGAAAAGGACAAGCTGGAGAAATCGATCGAGAAGACGGCCAACTACGCCCTCAGCGTCGAAAAGAAACTCTCCAATCAAGCCTTTGTTGCTGGTGCTCCTGCCGAGGTGGTCGAGGCCGAGAGGATCAAACTCACCGAAGCCCAAGACAACCTGAACCGGCTCAAGGCCTACCTCAAGGAACTGGAAGGCTGATCGCCTCTTGCAGGACTACGCCAATGCCCGCCTGCCGAAGGGACCAACGGACTAGCACCGGCTCATCTAGCTTACCTTCAAGGTGGAGCCGTTCCTCCCTTTGACGACTTCGACCCGGCTGTTGATTCTCTGGCGAAGCTCGGCCACATGGCTGATAATCCCCACGGACCTATGTTGCCCCAAGTCGTGCAAGATGGCCATGGCGCCGTCGAGGCTCTGGTCGTCGAGAGTCCCGAACCCCTCGTCGATGAAGATGGCCTCCAGCCGGAGTC
>CAYYUZ010000058.1:20371-22480 GCA_964475005.1 uncultured Spirochaetales bacterium | reverse complement strand
CAGATCCGCGGCCTTAACCAGGCCGGACAGAACATTCAGAATGGCATTTCGTTCATCCAGACCACGGAAGGTTACCTGCAGGAAACCCAAGACATCGTGCATCGCGTTCGCGAGCTCGCTGTCCAGGCGTCCAACGGCATCTACACCCAAAGTGACAGGCAAAACATCCAAGTGGAAGTCAGCCAGCTGGTGGATGAAGTCAATCGCGTTGCCTCGCACGCCCAGTTCAACACGATGAACCTGCTGACAGGGGCTTTTGCCAAGGAAGGCGGAAAAGGTCTCCAAATCCAAGTTGGTGCCAACGTCGACCAGAACAAGAGTATCTTCATCGGAACCATGAATGCCTCCGCTTTGGGCCTTGAGACCCAGGGTGCGCAGGGCAGGCAGGCGATTTCGTTGGCGGCTCCCGATTCGGCCAACCTGGCCATCGCGACCCTTGATGGGGCCATCAACAAGATCACCAAACAGCGCGCCGACCTCGGTGCCTATCAGAATCGTTTTGAAATGGCTTACAAGGGTGTTTCGATCGCCGGTGAAAACCTCACCGCCAGCGAAAGTCGTATCCGTGACGTGGACATGGCCAGCCAAATGGTGTCCTACACCAAGAACCAGGTCTTGTCGCAAGCCGGGAACGCGATGCTCGCGCAAGCGAACGTCAACACCCGTTCCGTCACTCAGCTGCTCGGTTAACGATCCGGTTCGTCAAAGAGAATTCTGGACGTCTTCTTTTAGCGAATCGCACTTCGACAAGGAAAGGGGCCGCGTCCCCCTTTTCTTCTTTTCATGGAGGAAAACATGGCCACCGATATTTCAAGTACCCTGTTCGCCCCCGCCATAGCACCACTACCTGCTTTTCATCCGGCGGTCGAACCGCGTCGAACCGTTCCAGCAACGACTCAAACCGCTCAACCGGCTGTCCCCTTGGAAACTATCCTTGATCCCAAGGAAATCCAGCACGCCGTCGCCCAGATGAACGAGCTGGCCAAGGCGATGAACCACAGACTGAGCTTCAGCATCGATGACGAGACCCACGATGTGATCGTCAAGGTTGTTGACGCCCAGACCGACAAGGTAATCAGAGAACTTCCGCCCGCCGAGCTGCAGAAACTGCACAGAAGCATCAAAGAAGCGGTTGGACTCCTGATCAACAAGTTGATCTAGGCCTCCTTCGAGGGGGCCAAGGCCCGCCGGAGGCAACGTGTCGGACATCAGCATTCCTGGCGTCAACAGCAAGTACGGTACTCAAACCATCATCGAAAACCTTGTGAAGGTCGAGCGTAACAAGCTTGTCCAAATGCAGGCTCAGAAGAAGGATCTTGAGGAAACCAAACTCATCTGGCAGGACACCAACAAGCGGATGCAGGCGGTTCGGGACGCCGCCAAAGGACTCTACGGCTTCAACAACCCGTTTGGCTCCAAGTTGGGGAGTTCCTCTGACGACAAATCCGTGGGTGTTGTCGCCACCCGGGCGGCCAGCGACGGCGAGTACCAAGTCAAGGTGCTCCAGCAAGCCACAAACGACCGTTTCCTTTCAGCAAGCGTTCCCCTCGATCAGGTGCTGGCTCCAGGGGAATACAGGTTCAAAGTTGGCGAAAAAGAGCTTGTGTTGAACTTCAAAGGCGGCAAGCTTCAGAACTTTGTCGACGCCGTCAACCTGAAAAACCCTTCCCTGCTCAAGGCCTCCCTCATCAAGGACACAGCGAACACGCAGATTCTTCAGTTGGAGTCCATACCGGTCGGCGCCAAAAACCTGCTCACGGTTTCGGGCACGGCCCTGGGGGAAATGACCAAAATCGGCATGCTCGGCACCGAAAAGAGCGGCGGTGCTGTGCTTCTGGCTGGAGAAGACACCCTCGCGCCCGGAGACAAACGGAGCTGGAAACCCTCCGAGCCGGTTTCGATGACAGCCGGGATGAAACTGCAAATGACCGTCTCCTTCGGTCCAGAGGTCGACCAGTCGGCTCCCCCTGCCCCAGGGTTCACCTACCCTGGCGGAGGTTCCGTCACCTTTCAGGGAATCACGGTTGCCGGAGCCGGAATGCAGGGTCAAGTTCCCCCGCCTCCTGTGGTGGTGCCGCCCCCGGTGGTGAAGACCCTTCAAGGACTCAC
>CAYYUZ010000058.1:0-20271 GCA_964475005.1 uncultured Spirochaetales bacterium | reverse complement strand
ACCGACGACGAGAAGAAGAAAGAGGAAGGACGCCTTGGGAAATTGCAGGGCGATATCGGCCTCAATCAGATTAAGGACACCCTGCAGCGGATCATGATGAATCCCTACAGAACCGACGGTTCCTCGTTCTCTCTTTTGGCGCAAGTGGGAATCTCGACCAATTCTGCTCCCGGCGGCGGCAGCGACCGCGTCAATGTCAGCAAGCTTCGGGGCTACATGGAGATGGATGAGCCCACCTTTGACGCCGCTGTCTCCAAGGACATCGAAGGCGTCAAGAAGCTGTTCGGCAACAGCCTCGACGGAACGCTGATTGTCAATGGCGGCGCCGCTTGGTCGGTCGATGAACTTCTGAAGGCCTCCACGCAGCTCGGGGGATTCAACGCCCTCAAGGTTTCCACCCTCGACGGGCAGATCAAAGACAAGAACAAGGAAATGGCCAACTACAACGACTACCTAGCCCGATACCAGGCTGATCTGAAAAGAAAGTATGGGCAGATGGAAGCCGCGCTGAATTCGATGAACAAGAGCGCTCAGTCCCTGAGCACCACGAACGGCAACTAGTCAAACCAAGGGGCAGCATGACGATCCGCATCAATCAAACCGCCGTTGATTTCACCCTCGAGACGGAGACTACAGTCGCCGATCTGGCGCACTCTCTCAGTGCCTGGGCCTCGGAGCAAGAACAGACACTTCTCACGCTGCTTGTCGACGGAAAGGCCGTCCACCAAGACGATACGACTCCCCTGGGAGAGGTTTCTGAAATCGATGTCGAAACCATACCGGTCCGCGACGCAGGCAAGGCCCGGTTGGAAGTGATCGAGGACTACTTCGCCTTGCTTGTCCAAGGTTGGTCGCGCGGCGACCAAACCCTGATTGCCGAACTGCAGGACGAATACCTCTCGGTTCGGAGGGCTCTGTTTCCGCTTCTCGACGCCGTTTCCACCCGTCTGGAGGAGCCCCTTCAACGCCTCGATGCCCCCTGGAAAGACTCCTCCGTTCTCGCCGCGGCGGAAACGGTTCTAGGGTCGGTCCGTGAATTCAGCCAGGAAGTGGCCGACCCGGTAAAGGCGGTGTACCAGACTCTCGGGCGGCTGGAATCGTCACTCGACTCTTTAGGGGACCTTGGGTTGCTTTTTCAAAAAGGACGCGACCGTGACGGTTTTGGCCTGATTTTGTCGCTCTTCACTCTGCTTGACGACCTCAATCGGTGTGCCTCGCGAGTTCTGAGAACCAGCAACGGCGACCAAACCAAATGGGCGGCGTTTCAGACCGAGCTTCAGCCCATTCTCCAGGAAGCCGAGAGGGCCCTTTCGGCAGGCGACTACATTCTGCTTACAGACCTCATCGAATATGAGTTGATTCCCCGTCTGGGCACGACGCGAGCTGTCACGGAATCCCTCGTCCTTGACCCAGCTAAGGACATCCCTTAAGATAGACGCACCGGGCGGTGCCATGAAGTTAAGTCAAATTGCCAACATTGTAAAAAAGAACGTTCCCCTGCACTACCGCAACGAATATTCGGCGACGGCTGTTTTTGATTTGGCCGAGGGAAAAACCTT
Source organism: uncultured Spirochaetales bacterium (assembly GCA_964475005.1). GTDB lineage: Bacteria > Spirochaetota > Spirochaetia > JABEVK01 > JABEVK01 > JAIFLN01. The sequence continues at coordinate 18,712 of CAYYUZ010000058.1, read as the reverse complement.
GTCACGCCGCATCGAGTTTGTGGTGGAAATGTCGCCTATTGGCGCCAAAGACATTCGAATCAACTTCGTCGATCCCCTGGACTACCCGCTTGTTCCGGTCTTGAAGTCGCTCAAAGAGGAAATCAACCTCCTTGACCGCAAGGGCTCGTTGCTCTGACCTCGCGGTTTCTCCCCTCAGCACAATCCACCCGGCAATTTGGTCAAGACTTCGCCTCCTGTTTGGAACCGGGTTCTGTCGTCGTCCTTGAGGGTACCTTGGGGGCAGGAAAGACGACGTTTGCCCAGGGCCTGGCCTTGGGATTGGGTGTTTCCGATGTTGTCACAAGCCCGACGTTTGCCCTCGTCCAGGAGTACTCCGGCCGGCTGCCGCTGTTCCACATGGACCTTTACAGGCTCTCGTCCGAGGAAGAATTCGATCAGATCGGAGGATGGGAGTACTTTGACCGCGGGGGAGTCTGCGTGATCGAGTGGGCCGACCGTCTGGGTGCGGCCCTACCGGTTCCCCATTGGAAAGTTCACCTCGAAATTCACGGCCGAGGACGGCAGATCACCGTTCTGAAAAAGGAAGGCTGAAATGCGGCTGCTGGCGCTGGACACCTGCACCCAAAGGCTCGTCGTCGGTCTTCGGACCGCCGAGCCCAGCCAAGACCGGTGGACCAACCTCGACTCCCAAGGAAACCATGCCAAAGATCTCTTGCCGGTGATCGAGGTCCTTCTGGAAGGCAAGCGACCCGACGCGGTCGGCATCGCCCGCGGTCCGGGTTCCTTTACAGGAGTTCGGATCGGGCTGGCGACGGCCAAAGGCCTGGCGGAAGGCTGGGGCGTCCCCTTGGTGGGACTCGACAATCTGCTGGCGATGGCCGACGCCGCGAGCCGGTTGTGGCCCGGTTCCCCTGCGGCCGTTCTCCCAGTCATCGATGCCCGCAAGAAGAAATTCTACGGCGCCCTCTATCAGCGCGGCAGGACTCTGATTGAACCGTCGGACCTGTCGCCTCAAGCCTGGGTGGAAAACGCGGTATCCGTTTGGCCAGGTCCGGTCATCCTTTCGGGCTACCAAGGAGCCCTGCTCGCCGAAGCGGTGGAGAAGCTGCCGGCTGCCTGGGAGGTGCTTCCCATACGCGATTGGACACCGGGGCTTCTGGATCAGTTGGAGCAGGGCTGGAAACGCGGCGACTTTCTCGAGGCTGGCGCCTCACCGCGTTATCTTCGGCTCAGCGAGGCGGAAGAAAACCTTCGGCCGCGGTCGGTCTGACGCGTAAGGCTCCCCTCTGAAGGGGTTCAGGACCGCCGGAGAGTACCCCACTCCGAAAGAAGGGTTCTGGCGGCTTGATCGAAGGGATTCTCCTGCACAACGGAAAACAAGGTTTGGACGGCGGAATCCCAGTTGCTTTCACGGGCGAAACCCAGCGCCGACTCGTAAGAATCGAGAGTCTTGTCCTTGAGGGAGGCCACCGTCTCCTCGTCGGCCTCGTAAAGCTCAATCTCGGTGCCCGCGATCGACAAGCTCCGGTGCCGTCTCCACCCACCAACCGCGAGGCCATCCCGCAAGCTTCCGTCAAGCACGACGCAAGCACCGTTTCGTTCTGCCTTGTGGAAAAGGTCCTCCAGCCGGGCCAACGGAAGTTCCGTAGCCAACGGCCGCCAGTGGGACTCCAAATTGAGAAGACGGTACTTGATGACTGACTTGGCCAGGAGAACGTGAAACACAAGGCCAGGTATGGCCAACAGCGTGCGCTGCGCTTCCAGAGCGAAGGCGAGCGCCGTTTCCGACCACGAATTGAGCACCCAGGTCGCTGTTCCATCTCGCCAGTCGACGAGCAGGGCCTTGCGGTTGAGCGCCACGAGTCCCAACAGAGGCAGCCAGCGTTCGGGGTCGTCTTGCGAGCGGACCTGGACAACCACCGAATCGGCTGCGCGGGTGTCGCCTGGTTTCAAAGCGTGCAAGGCGTCGCGGCCCAGCCTCGGCGCCCATTCGGTCTCGAGGAACCGTCCCAGGATGGCCTGACGCCCAAGCTCGCCGCGAAGGTCTGAGAGTTCCTGGGCGTCGGTGCGGATTTGAAGCTGAACCACTTCGAGGGTCATCAACCCGAGGAACAGGAACATCCCCCACCCCAAAAAATAGGTGTACTTCACAGTGATGAAGTAGCTGAGCGGAATGGGAAGCAGAATGATGAGACCCATGAAAAGGCCTCCCAGAAATAAGGCCCTTGAAAGCGGGAGTTTCTTTGTGAAGATCTGGTACAGTCTTTCAAACAGGTAGAGGGTCGAGACGACCACATAGAGATTGAGAAGAAAGTACCAGGGAGGCTGCAGGATTCCTATGTACACGTCCACCCAGCCGAAGGCCAGAACGACGAAGGGTAGGAGTTCCCAGAGCACTACCGCACCTGTAGCGACCAGAAAAACCATCGAGGCCCGCATCGAAATGATTCCTGGAAACTGGCGCTTCAAGAACCAGAGAAAAATTGGAAACGGAAGAACATTGAACCCATGGTTGAGGAACAGCCAGACCGAAAGGGAGAGCCGCGGGAAAATCATGTCGAAAAGAGGTTCGGGCTGTTCGACGTTGGCGTACAGTTTCACCAGGCAAGCAGCCAAGAAACCGACAAACCACAGCAGCGGCCTCCGTTCGGTTCTCAGTGTGACCACCCACAAGAAAACGATGATTCCCATCAGAAGGACCGCGGCCTGCAGCGAGCGCCAGTTATTTTCAGCCCTGTAGGAGCTCAACATGGTCTCGGCCGACCCAATTACCCAACGTCGGTTCAGCTCCGAATGCCGCACAATAGGGTCCGAGCTCACTAGGTCAACAACAATGTCGAGCAGGCCTTCTCGCGGCTGAACCGTCAGAACAGTTCCTCCGCCTGCAGCCCGGTAGACGACGGGGTTGGTCGAAAGCACGCCTTGTTCCCAAACAAGAACTCCGTTCACCCAGACCCGGATGGCCCCGGGAAAGGCACCGATCTGCAGCCCGACGTCCCTCCCTGGGGCCACCAGAACCATCAGCCGAGCCGTAGCCGAGGCTAACGGCGGAGCCCCTATTAGCGGAAACGGCCGTTTGAGCGAGTCAATCAGCGTTCCCCCGCGGTCAAGAGGGCCCCGAGCCAGGGGCGCCGGCAAGGTGTCCGGTCTCCCGCCATCAGACGGCGACCACAGAACATCGGGATCCCAGGCCCACCCTTGCGGACGCACAGGACCATCGCTTACGAAATCCCAAGTCCGCAGATTCAGAAAGGGTCCCGAGGAGTCCAGAGAAACGGCTTCCTTGAGGTCAGGTGAACACCCCGACAAGAGGATTGCCAGTCCCAACGGCACCCAAAGGAAGGTCTTCATGGGTACTTTCTCTTAAACCGCGGCACACGGCTTTCCGCATTCAGGTCCCAGTTCGCCCTGTCCCCCCGGACCAAGGCGTGGTAGGCCCAGCCAGCGATCATCGCGGCGTTGTCCGAACACAGATCCAGCGAGGGGTAGAAAACCTCCAAGCCTTTGTGTTTCTTCAAGGTGTCCCTCAAGTAGGTATTGGCGGCGACCCCGCCGCCCGCGACAACACGGCTCACGCCTGTACTCTTGACGACGGCTTTGAGTTTACGGATCAGAGCGTCCACCGCGGCTTTCTGAAAGCTGGCGCAAAGGTTGCTCAAGGAGGGCTCGCAGCCCGGAACCAAGAATTGGTCTTTTTGGTGGATCACCGCGGTCTTGAGTCCCGAATAAGAGAGATCAAAAGGATGCTCGCCCTTGTCCAGCCTCGATTGCGGGAACCGGAAGGCCTCGGGGTTTCCCCCACGGGCCAGTTGGTCGACGGCTTTTCCGCCCGGGTAGCCCAACCCGTAGAACTTGGCGACCTTGTCGAAGGCTTCTCCCACGGCGTCGTCGATGGTGGTTCCCAAAACGTCCATGTCGTCGAAACCGCGGACCAGAGCCAACAGGGTGTGGCCGCCCGAAACCAAAAGGCCGATGTGAGGATATGCGACAGGAGATTCCAGTTGAACGGCGTACAAGTGCGCCAAAATATGGTCGACGCCAACCAGCGGCTTTTGGGCGGCGAACGAAACCCCTTTGGCAAAACTCAGACCGACCAACAGGCTTCCCACAAGTCCCGGACGGTTGGTGACTGCCACTGCATCGAAACCCGAAGGACCGACACCGGCTGCCGCGAGGGCTTGGCGGTAGACGTCGGTGACGGCCTCGACGTGGAGGCGCGAGGCTAGTTCCGGAACAACCCCGTCGAAAGGTTTGTGCCTCTCAATTTGAGAATTGACGACAGAAGAGACGACACGGCGGCCGTCTTCCACCAAGGCGATGGCGCATTCATCGCAGGAGGACTCAATCCCCAGGACCATCATCGGGAAGGTCCTGGAGCAGCCTTGAAACTTCTTCGAGCGAATAGCCGCCGGTCAGCAGGTGGGAATAGACCTCCATAAGGCTCTCCGCCAGATCCGACGACCAGACCTGGCCGAACATCACGGCGCGTTGACGCGAGGTGGAGGATTTTCGCCCTTCGAAGGGCGAAGGGAAGACCTCGGCCCCCTTTTCGTTGTCCAACAGCAAAGAAAACTCCTGGGGGATAGTTGGCTTCCCAGTCCCCCGATGGTGTCAATTCCCCAGGGGAGGGGTCGAGAACAGCCTTGTAGGAAAACACTTACCGAGACTAAAGCGGGACTAACCTTTGGTCAAGGTCTTCTCAGCCGTACATGTACTCCAACAGGTCATCTTTCTGTTGACGAAGCTTCTCCAACGCGCGGAGTTCCATTTGCCGGACGGTTTCCGCCGAGAGACCCATTTGTTCACCGATCGTCTTCAGAGTCCTCTTCTTGTCGCCAATAAAGGCGAACCGGTGGAGGAGAACGTCCCGCTCGCGTTCCTGAAGCGAATCGAGAAGGCGCTGGGTATCGATCTGAAACTCGCGGACAAAGCATTCGTTCTCCGGCTGGTAGGAACGGTCTTCCACAAGGTCAATGAGGCTCACCGAATCCTCACCGATTTCTTTGTCGAGACTTGTCACCGTGCCCGCCAGTTCAAGAAGGGCAAGAACTTCGTCTTTTCCCAACCTCAACGACTCGCACAACTGTTCAAGAGTGGGCGCCTGCTTCAGTATCGAGGCCTCCGCCAGCAGCGAGGTCATCTTCCTCAGCGATTCTTCCTTTCGGTGAGGCAAACGGATCATCCGGTTCTTGTTGACTAAGGCCCTGACAATCGATTGTTTGATCCACCACGACGCGTAGGTCGAGAACCGAACGTTCTTGCGGTAGTCGAATTTTCCGGCCGCATTGATCAGCCCGAGGTTGCCCTCCTGGATCAGATCGAGAAAGGCCGTTCCATAACGGGAATAGGCTTTGGCGATCTTCACGACGAGTCGGAGGTTGGCTTGGATCAGACGCTTTCTTGCAAGCTCGTCGCCAGCCTCGACCCTTCGGGAGAGTTCAAGTTCGTCTTCAAAAGTCAGCAACGGGGTTTGCGAAATTTCTTCAAAGTATCGAGCCAAGGATTCATCCTGCGAGTGGTTGGAACTCAAAGCTTTCATAACGGGCCCCCGGTTCCTCCGTCGTGCAAGAAACATGCCAAGGTTTCTATTAAGAAGAACAATTCGTAACTCGTTACCAGGAAACAGCTTGAAATAGATGACGAAAAGCCTCACCATTTCACGGGCTCACCTGTCTACTTTTTGAGACAGGTGCCTTTCCGAAAACAATACACTCGGGTAGAATCAGGCCATGCAACTCAACGATTATCAGGCCGCGGCCAAAACAACGGCGGTCTACACGTCGGCGGAGCAGCAGCTTGTCTGCACCGTCCTGGGGCTCAACGGCGAAGCCGGGGAAGTCGCCGAAAAAATCAAAAAGGTCATCCGCGACAAGAATTCCGTTATCAGCGACGACGATCGGCGCGAAATCCAAAAGGAACTGGGGGACGTGCTTTGGTATTTGGCCGTACTGGCCGACACCTTAGGGCTCGATTTGGAATCGGTGGCCGCCATGAACCTTGAGAAACTTCGCAGCCGGCTGGCGCGGGGTTCGATTCACGGCCAGGGCGACAACCGTTAGGAGTTCGCCTGAAAACTCCACTGTCCCTGTCGTTCTTTTTCCTCATGACTGCCGTCGCTCAAGCTGACAACGGAGGGTTCCCCGTGACACTTCACGACGCCTGGGGGACCCCTGTGACGGTCGACAAGGCCCCCGAGGCCATTGTTTCGCTCACCTTGGCCACCGACGAGATTCTCGTGGAACTTGTCGACCCCAAGCGCCTGGCGGCCATCGACTCCTTCTCGGCTGACCCAGGAATCTCCAACATTTCAGCGTTTGCGCAAACTTTTCCGAACAAGATCTCGGGCGAAAGAGAAACTATTTTGGCTCTGAGGCCTGACTTGGTGCTAGTCGCCGATTGGAAGGAACGCGATTTCATTCAAACCTTGCGCGATGCCGGACTTCGCGTCTTTGTTGTGAAGGCACCGGAAACATTTGCACAGCTAAGGCAAGCTGTGACCGCGCTGGCGGTTCTGGTCGGGGAACCCGGCCGCGGCAAAGATCTGCTGGATAAAATCGACAGGCGGCTAGCCGCCATTGACGCCAAGGTCGAGTCGATTGAGCCGACACAGCGGCTGACCGTGCTCGCGTATTCGTTTTCGGGCACAACGCTCGGCCGCGGCACGAGTTTTGACGCCTTGGTGTCGCGTGCCGGATTGATCAACGCCGCCGGCCGCGCCGGGATCGTCGGCTGGCCTTCGATCTCCAAGGAACAGATCCTTCAGCTCGATCCCGACATCATTGCCCTCCCTTCGTGGAGCTACGATGGAAAAAACGACGCCAACGAATACCGGGACCGGTTCTTGAAAGACCCAGTTTTCTCAAGCCTGAAGGCGGTCAAGTCCAAAAGGGTGGTTGTCTTTTCTGACAGACACATGGATTCCAACAGCCAGTACATGGTCGACGGGGTCGAGGACCTTGCGGGGACGGCGTGGCCGCAACTGTTCCGCTGAAGAGCCAGAGGAGGCGAGCGGCCGCGCTTTTTTTAGGGTTGGCCCTGGCCCTCGTGCTCGTGGTGGTGTTCGCCGTGGGTGTGGGTTCGGTCTCGGTGCCGCTGACCGCCGTGGTTTCGGCGCTTGCCAAGGTGTTTCATCTGTGGGCGGGTGAAGGTGCCGATCCGAAGTGGGAAGCCATCATTCTGCTGGTCCGGCTTCCCCGGGTTCTGGGCGCGGCCCTCATCGGTGCGGCTCTCGCCACGGCCGGAGCCGCCCTGCAGGCCCTGCTTCGCAATCCCATGGCCGACCCTGGTATCCTCGGGGTTTCCGGAGGCGCCGGGCTCGGTGCCGTAGCGTCGATCGGTCTTGGTTTCGCCGCACAAAGCCTTTGGAACACTCCACTTGCGGCCCTGACGGGCGCCTTGACCGCATCGGCTGTCATCCTGGGTCTTTCGTTCCGCGGTGGAAAACTCTCCATCTTCACCCTCATTCTGGCGGGGCTGGCCGTCAGCGCGTTTTTTGCCGCCGGGACATCCCTTGTGCTGAGCCTGGTGAGCCGGGACCGCGTGGTCGAGTTTATTTTTTGGTCGATGGGGAGCCTTGCCGGCCTTCGCTGGGAGTCGATCGGTCTCGTCGTGGTTCCGCTTCTTCTGGGCATCGCGGGCCTGTTTGTCTTTGGCCGTGACCTCAATGTTTTGCTGCTGGGCGACGCCGAGGCCCAGTCCGTGGGTCTTGACGTGCCGCGCACAAGGCTGCTGGTGATGCTTCTGGTGTCTGTGACGACGGCGGCAACGGTTTGCCTGTGTGGGCCTGTCGGCTTTGTCGGGCTGATGGTCCCGCCGATGCTCAGGCTGCTGATCGGTCCCGACAATCGGCTTCTGCTTCCGGCAAGCGCCCTGGGCGGCGCCGTTTTCTTGGTCAGCTGCGACGTTTTGGCCCGCGTGTTCTCGGCCACCCAGGAAGTCAACGTAGGCATTGTGACCTCCTTGGTGGGAGCCCCTTACTTTCTCTTCCTGCTGTTGCGGTCGGCCCGAAGGGAGGAACTGTTTTGAATCCCCCGGCTCCTCTTCTTTCGGTCAGGTCGCTGGCCTGTTCGCTGGATGGCCGCCGCGTCCTCGAGGAGATTTCGTTCGATCTTGGCAGCGGTGAATTTGTGGGAGTCATCGGCCCCAACGGTGCCGGAAAATCGACTCTTCTCCACTGCCTCAACGCCACACGGCCCTCGACTGGAACCGTCCTGGTCAATGGAGTTCCCCTGTCGGGGTTGGGTCCGCGAAAGGCGGCCTTGGCGCTCGCCCTCATGCACCAGAACACCCTGGTCACCTTTCCGTTTCCTGCACATGACGTGGTCATGATGGGGCGGTTTCCTCACCGCGGACGCTTTCAAGGAGAAAAGGCGCAAGATCTTCGGATCGTGGACGACTGGCTTGAGTTCACGGACGCCGCCCAGCTGGCCTGCGTGCCCATCACGCAGATGTCAGGGGGGGAACGTCAGCGGGTTCTGTTTGCCAAAACCCTTGCCCAAGAAACAAAAATTCTCCTCCTCGACGAGCCCTCGGCCAACCTCGACCTTCTGTACCAGGAACAGGTTTTTGCTTCGCTGAAGGATCTGGCGCTCCAAGGAAAAGGGATTCTGGCGGCCATTCATGACCTTCGGATGGCGACCCGCTTCTGCAGCCGGCTGATCCTTTTGGCGGCGGGTCGAATTTTGGCCGTTGGAACCCCCGAGGAAGTCTTGACCGCAGAACACCTATGGACCGCTTTCCGGGTGAGGGTGAAAGTCTACAGGAACCCCGTTACAGGGTTTCTGGACTACCATTTCCTTTCTTCTTCCGATTCTTGACAAATACTATTCATATGTTTAGTATTCGACCATGGCCTTCGCTCTGTCCCCGACCGTTCACCGAGCACGAAGTTTCCTCAGGCCCCTTGCCGAGCCGGGCGACCTCCTCGCCTTTTCAAGAATGGCCGGCCGGGTCGTTGAATTTTCCGAAGACGGGTGTTTCGGGGTCTTGAGTTTGCTCGTCGAAGTCCTGAGGCAGGTCCAGCTCAGACACGAACAAATCGCCTGGATTGCCACCGGGAACAGTGTTTTCTTCCCTCCCGACCTGGCTTTTCAGGGCCTGGATGTCCAGGCCATCAGCGTTGTTTTGGCCTCTGGAGCGCCTTCAGGGCTTCAAGCCGCAGACTGGCTTCTCCGTTCGGGGGCCTTTGGTCTTGTCGTGGTCGATTGGGGCCCAGGCCCGGCCGAAGACTCGGTTCTCGGACGCCTTTCAAAACTCGCCCAAGACCGGGAAACGGCGCTGCTGTTTTTGACGCGCAAGCCTCCTTCCGAGATGTCTTTGGGAACCTTGGTGTCCTTGCGCTTTGCCGTCTCGACTACAGACTCGGGAGAGATCGAACTCGCCGTGGTCAAAGATAAACGGGCAGGCCCCTTAGCAACCCAGAGGATGAGCTTTCGTGGACCGTTTGGCATGTATTAGTGTCCCCCACCTCGCGTTGCAGATCGCTCTCCAAAGGCATCCTTCCCAGACCGGAGAAGCCGTCGTTCTGGTTCGCGAGGATAAGCCGACAAGTTTGATTTTAAACTTGAACCGAGCCGCTAAGAACCAGGGACTCCATCAGGGAATGCGCTACAGCGAAGCGCTTTCCATCGTCTGCGACCTGAGAGCCGAAAGAGTCTCCTCTCAAGAGCTCGCGGCGGCGCGGAGAGAAATCCGAGAAATTCTGGCCAAATGGAGCCCCCAGACCGATGAAGTTCCGTTCGATCCGGGGGCCTTCTGGGTCAATCCCTCGGGATTGACGGGGTTGTACGGGTCCGAAAGCCAATGGGGAACCTCTCTACGCGAGGCCCTCTGCCAAAAGCGCTACCAAGCCGTCATCGTTGTCGGTTTCACCCGTGAAGGAACCTACGTCCTGGCACGCTCACGGCGCTCGACCGTCGTGTTGACCCGACAGGCGGAGAAGAAAAACCTCGACCGCGCGCCGGTCTCGGTCTTTCCCCTGCCCCAGCGCACGCGGCGGCTTCTCGAACGTTTGGGGATCAAGACCCTGACCGCGCTGGCCCGCATCCCTGCTCCGGAGATTCTCAAACGCTTTGGCCCGGAAATTCTCCGTGACCTGCGTCAAATGGAAAGCCTGGCCGCTCTCCCCCTGCAGGCCAGCGAGCCCGAGCCTTCCTCCCTTTTCAGCCGGCGTTTGGAAACCGCTGTCTCGGACCGGCTCCGCCTGCTTCCCGTCCTTGAAGAACTGCTGAGGGAAGGACTGCTCCCCCTCCCCCGAAAAGCCCGGGTTGTGGCCGAACTGCGAATCGTTTTTGTTTTGGAGGATCTCCGCCTAGTCAGCGAACTCCTCCGCCCTGCGGAGCCGACGGCCAACGCCGCCTCCCTCCTCCGTCTGATCGAACTCAGGCTCTCTCACTGTGAATTCCCCACAGGCGTGACCGAGGTCCGCCTCGTCCTTGAAGATGTGGGGTTGCCGCCTCAGACCATGGAACTGTTCGCGCCGCCCGTGGTACGCGATCTGCGGCGGGGTGACCAGGCGATCGCGCTGATCCGTGCCAAGCTTGGAAACCAGGCGGTCGTTCGGGCGGTTCTTCTCGACAGTCACGTGCCCGAGCTGTCGTTTCGCTGGGATCCAGCCGAGCAGTTGAGAGCCCCGGGCGCCCTGAAAAAACCTCCCCTTCAAACCGCCGTCAGAAGGATCTTTCTCGACCCTCCTAAGAAGTCCGCGCTGGCCGCTGGTCTCCGCCTTGCAGGCCCCTTTCTCCTTCAAGTCGCGGGCGGGGGAGCGCTCAGAAGAACCGACAAAGAATATTGGTTTCTCCGCAGCCGGCGCAAGGAAGTGCAGTGGGTGTCCCGAGACCAGCTCTCTGGTCTTCCCCGACTCGAAGGTCTTGTCGACTGATGCCGGCCTACGTTCCGCTCTGGTGCAAGAGCAACTACTCTTTTCTTGAGGGAGCCAGCCACCCCGAGGAACTTGTAGAAACCGCCGTCCAGCTGGGATTGGAAACCTTGGCGGTCACCGACAGAAACGGCGTCTACGGCATCGTTCGGGCCCACGACAGAGCCAGGAGCTGCAAGATCCCGTTGATCATCGGCTCGGAAGTTTCTGTGGGAGAGAATACCACTCTGGTTCTTCTGGCCCAGAACCGCGAGGGCTACGCCCGGCTGTGTTCTCTTTTGTCCCAAGGCCACTTGGAGCACGCCAAGGGTCAGTTTCAGGTTTCGTGGCGGCAGATTGCCGAGCAGGGACAAGACTTGATCGCCCTGTGGCGCCCTGAAGCCTCGGCTGACCAGGCCCATCCTGAACTCGATCTCCTGTCGGAGGCCTTTCAGGATCGTCTCTACGCCATGGTCTCGCGGCACCGCTGGATACACGATGCCCGAACCGAACGCGAAACCCTGGCCCTAGCCCGGCGTTATGCCATCCGCCCCGTCGCCGTCACCGAGGTTCTCTACCACTCCGCCGGGCGGCAGGAGCTGCAGGACGTGCTCACATGCCTCCGTCACGGCCGGCGTTTGCTTGAGGCGGGAACCCGGCTCCGCCCGAACGCCGAACACGCGCTCAAGAGTCCTCACAACTTCCGCTCGCTCTACCAAGACGTCCCGCAATGGGTGGACCAGACCCTGGAGATCGCCCAGCGCTGCCGGTTCTCCTTGGCAGACATTGCCTATCAGTACCCCGAGGAGGGGGTGCCCGAAGGTTTCACGGCCGCGCAGTGGCTCAGGAATCTTGTCGATCAGGGGGCCGTCGTCCGCTACCAGGGCCCGATCCCGGCCGACGTCAAAACACAGCTCGAAAAGGAGCTCCTCCTGATCGGAGAGCTTCGGTATTCCGGCTACTTTCTGACCATGTGGGAGATCGTTCAGTTCTGCAAGAAAAAGGGCATTCTCTGTCAAGGCAGAGGATCGGCCGCCAACTCCGCCGTGTGCTTCTGCCTGGGCATCACCGCGATCGATCCCGTGCGGATGAACCTGCTCTTCGAGAGGTTTCTCTCCAAGGAACGCGCCGAACCTCCCGACATCGATCTCGATATTGAGCACCACCGGCGTGAAGAAGTGATCCAGCACATGTACCAGCTCTACGGCCGTTCCCGGGCGGCCATGGTGGCCAATGTGGTCCGCTACCGCAGCCGTTCCGCATTGCGGGAAGTGGGCAAGGTCCTCGATATCTCTCAGGTATCCCTCGACAGGTACGCCAAACTCCTCTCGCACCATGACGAGGGCATGGAAGGCGCACTGAGAGACTCGGGTCTCGACCTCGGCCTCGAGGTCAACCAAAGGCTACTGTCTCTGGCCGATCAACTCAGGGGATTTCCCCGTCATTTGTCGATTCATCCCGGAGGCTTCCTTTTGGGAAGCGAGGCGATCTCGAGAATTGTGCCTGTCGAGAACGCGACGATGGCCGACCGGACGGTCATCCAATGGGACAAGACCGACGTCGAAACTATGAACCTGTTCAAGGTTGACCTTCTGGGCCTGGGGGCGCTCACCCACCTCGACTACGCCTTCCGTCTGCTTGGGGAGCACCACAAGAGATCCTTGTCTCTAGCCACGATTCCCGCCGACGACAAACCTACCTTCGACATGGTCTGCCGAGCCGACACCGTGGGGGTATTTCAAATCGAGAGCCGCGCCCAGATGTCCATGCTTCCCCGGCTGAAACCCCGAACCTACTATGACCTCGTGATCGAGGTCAGCTTGGTTCGTCCTGGTCCCATCACAGGCGGCATGGTGCATCCTTACCTTCGCCGGCGGTCCCGCCAGGAAGAGGTCACCTACCCTCACCCCTGCCTGGAACCCGTGCTCGCCAAGACCTTGGGCATTCCGCTCTTTCAAGAACAGGTGATGAAGCTGGCCATGGTGGCCGCCGACTACAGCCCTGGGGAAGCTGACCAGCTCAGGCGCGACATGGCAGCCTGGAAGCAATCGGGCAAGATCGAGGGTCATCGGGAAAAACTTGTCGGCCGCATGGTGGCCAAAGGCATCGAACAGGAGTTCGCCGAAAGGGTCTTCCAGCAGATCCGCGGTTTTGGGGAGTACGGCTTCCCCGAAAGCCATGCCGCCAGTTTCGCCCTGATCGCCTACGCGACCGCGTATCTGAAATGCCACTATCCCGAGGTCTTCGCCTGCGCCCTGCTGAACGCCTGGCCCATGGGCTTTTACGCCCCGGGAACCATCATCGGCGACGCCAAACGCCACCTCGTGAAGGTTCTTCCGGTAGACCTTCTCAAAAGCCAGTGGGACTGCACGCTCGAACCCGAACCGCCGGGCGCTCCTTGGGCCGTTCGGCTGGGACTGCGCTATGTCAAGGGATTGGTCCGTACGGAAGCCGAAAAACTCCTGACCGTCCGCAGCCGTGTACAACAGCCTTCGCTGGCGGTTTGGAAGAGCCAAAGTCCAGCCTCTTCCGAAACGTGGGAGAAACTGGCCGTGGGTGGCGCTCTGGAGAGCTTCGGGGTCCACCGCCGGAAGGCCCTCTGGCAGATCCTCGACGGTCTTGAAACTTATCCGTTTGAGACCGAAAACGAGGGAGAGGACTTTGCCGAACCAAGTTCGGCCGAAGCGATCGCCTGGGATTACGCTGCCACCGGGTTCAGCCCGCGCGCGCACATGCTTCAAAGCTACAGGTCTCAGTTGCGCCAGGCCGGGTATGAAGCGGCCGTTCAGGTCGCCACCAAGGCTCCGCGGCAGAACGTCCGCTACGCCGGGGTGGTCATTTGCCGCCAGCGGCCGGGAAACGCCAAAGGAGTACTTTTTTTGACGCTTGAAGATGAAACAGGCACCGTCAATGTGGTCGTTTGGAAGAAGGTGTGGGACAAATTTCGCAAGACCATCTTGACCTCTTCCTTTCTCGGCGTTGCCGGAAAGTTGCAGAGCGAAGAGGGCGTCGTCCATCTCATCGCCGACCGGTTCTGGCCCCCCGAAGGGTTCCTGAATCCGGGAGAGTTCCAGGTTTCCAGTCACGATTTCCACTAGGCTTGGACCGTCCGTCCGGGCAAAAAAAAGCCGTGGTGAAAGAGTTCAACCTCTTGCGCCACGGACCCTTGTTCTGAAGCCGATGCCCGAAGTCGAATCGGGGACCTACGCATTACGAGTGCGTTGCTCTACCACTGAGCTACATCGGCAGGAGTTCTGAACCTATACCTCAATTTTGCCCCGGCGGTCAAGGTGGTCAGATCTTGCCCCCTCCCCTTTTTCACAAGGGGTTTCTTAGCCTATACTCATAGTATGGCCCGTCCGCCCCGTGCCTGGCAGGCGATCGTACTGCTGGGACTCCTCCTTGCTGTCTCCTGTACTCCCAACGAACCCTTGGCCACACGGGGCAAACTCGACTTGACCACCTGGGACTTCAGCCGCCAACCGGTGGTCAAACTCGATGGCGAGTGGGATTTCTGGTGGGACAAGTCCGCCGAGCCGGCCAACCTTTCCGACCTTCCCGGCGCGGAAACGGCCAAAGTTCCCGGCTTCTGGAATGCGCAGGAGGCCTCCCGTCATCCCGCACTGGGTGCTGCCACCTACCGCCTCCAACTCCGCCTGCCGAAAAATGGCGGCCCTTGGTCGCTGGGTATGTCGGAACTTTCTTGCGCCTGGCGCCTGACCGCCAACGGGGTCCAAGTTGCCGAAAGCGGAAACCCGTCGACCAACCCCTTGGAATACCAAGCCCACGTCCGCGTGACCACTGTCATGCTGCCCGCCGGCGCCAACGACTACGATCTGTTCCTCTACATCGTAAACCTGTCCGACCATGTCGGTGGAATTCGAGACTCGCTCACCGTGGGGCCAACCGCCGTTCTCGAACGCGGCCAAAGGCTCGGAGAACTCGACGCGGCCTTCTTTGTCGGCGGGCTGTTGGTTATGTCGCTGTTCAACCTGGCCATTTTCTTCTTACAGCGCCGCAAATGGTCGAACTTGTGGCTCGCTGTCTTCACGGTCTTTATTGCTGTCCGAACACTGTTCACCGGATCAAGGATCATCTACGAACTGTGGCCGGCCCTTTCCTTCGAGACCTCCTCGCAGATTGAATACCTGTGCATTTTCGGTGCCGTTTCGGCCTTCATTGTGTATTTGAAGTACCTGTTCCCCCAATGGTGGCCGGCACGGATCTTCCTTTCGTTTCTGTTTTACACCGCGGTATTTGCGGTTCTCTCCTTCTTGCTGCCCATCAAGACCTACGCCGACGCCGTCACCGGTTTCTACTATCTGCCCTTCCTTTTCATTGTCTTGTTTTCCTTGGGTGTCTGCTGGTGGGCCGCCAGAAAGAAGCACGAGGACGGCCCGGCTATCTTCTACGGCATGATCTTCCTCGTCGCAGGCACACTCAACGACCTGCTTTACCAATTCTTGGCTCTGCCCCAAGGCTATGTTTTGGGAAGGTTCCTGTTCATCTTCCTTCTGTTCAACACCTTTCTTCTCAGCCGGCAGATTTCCAAAGACTTTGCCGTCACCGAAAAGCAAACAGGCGAGCTTCGAGAACTCGACAAGATGAAGGACGATTTCCTGGCGCGGGTGACCCACGAACTCAGGACGCCCCTGCACGGCATGGTTGGTATTCTCGACGCCTTCCGAATGGGAGACTTCGGACCGCTTTCCCACCGGCAAACCTACCATCTGGGCCTGCTCGAGGCCTCAAGCAAGCGGCTCCTTGCCATGGTCAGCAGCATTCTCGACTTCAGCCACCTAAGAAAACAGCAGTTCGTCCCCGATTCGAAACCCATTCTGCTTAACCAAACCGTCGACTTCCTTCTTCCTTCGTTCTACCCGGACCTCAAGCCCGGTGTGGCTCTGATCAACCGCATCAGCGAGCAGTTTCCCGCGGCGCTGGGCGACGAGGTCAAGCTGGAACAGGTGCTCCACCATCTGGTTCAAAACGCGATCAAGCACACCGAAACGGGAACCATTACCCTCGAGGCCGAGCTCAAGGACCACCAGATTCTGTTGACCGTCCGCGACACCGGCGCAGGGATTCCTTCGGAGAAACTGGCGCGTTTGTTTTCTCCGTTCCACCAGGTCGACGAAATCGACACGCGGGTCGCCGGAGGCCTGGGTTTGGGGCTGGCGATCAGCCGCCAGCTCGTCCAGCTTATGGGAGGAACGCTCGATCTGCAGTCTCAGGAGGGTGTGGGAACGACAGTATTTCTCAGGCTTCCGTTGTGTCCACCCACCAAACTGCAGTATTTCCAGGCGGAGCGTCTTGACAGGGCGATTGCCCTGAAACCGACGCACTTCGATGAACCGGTCAAAGTTCCCGTCATTCCCGCCCAGACGGATGGCGACCACACGGGTCCGACGGTTCTGATCGTCGACGACGAACCCGTCAACCTCCTTGTCCTCAGAACGTTCCTCAGCCGGATCGGGTACTCGGTCATTGAAGCCTCCAGCGGGCCGCAAGCCTTGGAGAGTGTTTCGCGGAATGTGATCGATCTGATCGTTCTCGACATCATGATGCCGGGAATGTCAGGTTACGAAGTCTGCCTCAAGATCCGGGAACGGTTCACTCCCGCGCGGCTGCCCATCCTGTTGCTGACAGCCAAGAATCAGGTGGACGATCTGCTGCAGGGTTACCAATGCGGCGCCAGCGATTTTCTGACGAAACCCTTTCAGCGGGAGGAGTTGCAGGCCAGGATGGAGCTTCATCTGCGCGTATCCAGCGCCGCGAGGTCGGGCATGGTGGTCGCCAACAAGGCTTAGGAACCTCGCAACGGTCTAAATCCTTCAGAGATTTTCGACACCTGCCGATACCCTTGTTATGGAACGAGGACTTTACATCAGCGCGACGGGCATGACTGCCCAACAGTGGCGAATGGACGCTGTAAGCAACAACTTGGCCAATGTCGATCTCAACGGGTACAAGCGGGATGAAGCCGTTCACAAGGCGTTTCCCGAAATGCTCATGAGGCGGTTCTCCGACGACGGGGTGTACCGCATGCCGTTCGGGTCCATGGACACCGCCCCCGTGGTGGGCAAGATTGGAATGGGCGTGGAACAGAACGAGTACTACACGTCGTTCTCGCAGGGCGCCCTGAAGGAAACTACCAACCCCTTCGATCTGGCGATGGAAGACAAAGGATTCTTTGCCATTCAAACGCCGCAAGGCGAACGCTACACCCGCAACGGGGCCTTCGTCTTGGGCAAGGAAGGTTACATTGAGACCAAGGACGGATTCCCCGTTCTTGGCGAAAAGGGCCCCATCCAGGTCAAGGAAAACAACTTCACCGTAGACGCCCAGGGCCGGGTTTGGGTCAACGAAGAGTTTCAGGCCGACCCCAACCGCCTAGTCAGCATGGAAGAGAACAGCTGGAAGAAGACCACGCTTCTTGACACCCTCAAGGTGGTGAACTTCGAACAGCCCCGCTACCTGGCCAAACAGGGTAGCAGCCAGTGGAAGGACACCGAAACCTCGGGCGCGGCCCAAAACATCGAACCGACCCAGAGACCCAAGATTCGGCAGGGTTTTGTCGAAGGTTCGAACGTCAACCCCGTAACGGAAATGGTCCAGATGATCGAAATCAACAGGGCCTACGAAAACAACTCGAAGATGATTCAAACGCACGATTCGCTGATGGGCAAACTCATCAACGAGGCGGCGTCGTACCGCTAACCGGAGTTAAACTATGATGCGATCCTTGTGGACGGCGGCTTCTGGCATGACCGGCCAGCAATTCAACATTGACACCATCGCCAACAACTTGTCCAATGTGAATACGACAGGTTTCAAACTCAACCGCGCCGATTTTGAAGATCTGCTCTACCAGACCCAAAAGATCGCCGGCACTCCGGCGACCGAATTGACCGTCGTGCCGACGCCCACCCAGGTCGGCCACGGCGTGAAGGTTGCCGCAACCCAAAAGATCTATACCCAGGGAGCCCTGCAGTCGACGGGCAACGTGAGCGACATGGCGATCACCGGTGAGGGCTTCTTCAGGGTTCAAACCCTCGATGGAACCTACGGCTACAGCCGCGACGGTTCCTTCAAGATCGACTCCAACGGCCAATTGGTCACCAGTCAAGGCTACCGGGTCATGCCCGAGGTGACCCTGCCGGCCAACTTCGTCCGCGACAGCGTGACCGTCAGCCAGGACGGCAAAGTCTCGGTGCTGCTTCCCGGCCAGAATGACCCGATCCAGGTTGCCCAGATGGAACTGTTCCGCTTTGCCAACCCCGCAGGCCTCAACGCGATCGGAGAGAACCTGCTCAAACCCACCAACGCTTCCGGCGACCCGATTGCCGGGCGTCCGGGTTTCGATGGCATGGGAAAACTTCAGCAGCGTTTCCTTGAAATGTCGAACGTGTCCGTGGTGCAGGAAATGGTCAACATGATCGTGGCCCAGCGCGCCTACGAACTGTCGAGCAAATCCATCCAAACCAGCGACACGATGTTGGGTATCGCCGCCAACCTCAAGCGGTAAGGACTAAACGTGACACCCCTCGAAACAGCCCGTCTTCCCCTTGAAAACCAGCGCTACAATCTCCCTTCTCTTCCTTCGGCGAAAGGCCTCTCCTCGACCAAGATCGACAAGGATTCCAAGCTCTATCAAGCCTGCGAGGATTTTCAGGCGGTGTTTATCAAGCAGATGCTCGATACCATGCGCAAGACTGTCGACAAGTCAGGCGGGCTGGTCCAGCAGAACGAAGGGGAGAAAGTTTTCGACGACATGCTCTACGACGAATACTCGAAGAAGATGTCCCGCAGCGCCGGTTTTGACCTTGCGGACAATCTTTACAAACAGATGGTCTTTCTTCAGAACCTGCCCAA
>CAYYUZ010000057.1:9387-23206 GCA_964475005.1 uncultured Spirochaetales bacterium | reverse complement strand
CGTCGATTGGCTTGACCTGGCCAGAAAAATGGACTCGTTTGGTCCAGAACTCATCGTCATCCTTCCGGGAATAGAGGCCACGCCTCCTTTTGCTCTTTCCTTGCCAACCCTTATTCTGGATTCCAGCGATCTGTTGCAGGGCCAGGAAGTCCTTGAAGCCAAGATACTGGGAAGCTCTGAACTGGTGGCCCCCCGAGCCCCGCAATTTCGGCTATTGGGAAACTCACCTGCCATGGCTCGTGTCCGAGGTGCATTGGTGACCACTTCGAGAAGTCCCCAGCCGTTGTTGTTGACGGGGGAAAACGGCACGGGCAAGGACCTGGCCGCCTCAGTTGCCCACCAACTCTCGAACCGCTGTGAGAAGTCGTTCATCGCCGTCAACTGTGGAGCTATTCCCTCTGGCTTGGCCGAGACAGAATTCTTCGGTTGCGTTCGAGGTGCATTTACAGGTGCCGAGAACCGTCCGGGTCTGTGTCAGCTTGCCGTCGGGGGAACGTTGTTCCTAGACGAAATCGCGGAGCTAGCCCCCGAGGTCCAGTCCAAGCTGCTGAGGGTCCTGGAAAACAAGGAAGTTCGCCGTGTCGGGTCCGGTAGGACCGAGGAAACCGACTTTCGTTTGATCTGCGCAACGAACCGTGATTTGGCGGCTGAGGTGAGGGCGGGTCGCTTCCGAGAAGATCTCTTCTACCGTGTTGCCGTGCTGACGCTCAGGATGCCCCCACTGAGAGAACGAAAGGAAGACCTGCCGGTGCTTGCCGCTCACTTCCTCGGTTCGGAAGCCTTGGGTTTGGACCGCCCTGTCAAAATCGGACTGCCGGCCCTGGTCAAGTTGGCCGAGTATCATTGGCCTGGAAATTTGCGCCAGCTCCGCAACGTCTTGGTTCGTGCGGCGGTTCTCCACAGCGTCCCTGAGCTCGGTCCTCAACATGTCGAATGGGAAGCCTAGAAAGGCGTCACGCTAGAATAGGATAGGAACGGACATGGCCCGAAATCCACCAGCCATAGGTACGGCGGCAACCTGGAATTTCCTATAGGGATAGATGATCGACTCGGCGCCCTGCCTCGGTTTCTTGGCCACAACCTTCTCGGCCCAATCGGGTCCTTCAAACCGCAAAAGGACCCGGTGCGCCAGCAAGTCGGTCTCGTCCTTCCATTCGGCCTGAACGAATTCCACCTCGGCAACAAACGGCTTCTGGGAGACGACCCGGATCTTGGCGGCCGCTCCGGTCATCAGGTACAAAGTTCCCGGTATCGGAGGATTGGCCTCGAAGGAAGACAAGTCACGGCCCAAGTCGACTCTACCCTGGAAGACCAAGGGTTGCGCCCCGCAAAAAATGGAGAAAATAAAGAAAAAGACGATCGAAAAAAGGCGCTTCATCTTGCTTTCCTCGGCTTGAAGTGTAAAATCTATTGAGGACATCGGTCAAGGTTCCAATTTGACAAAAGCATTACCGATGTCTATTATAGCGTACAAAGTAAGGCATACCCTTGTCCCGATCCGGCCTGCCAACAGATTGAGGGAGTTATGAGCGCAAACAACGACATCGTCAGCGGCTTCGACGACGAAAAGGACGACAGCCTCAAGATCCGCCTCCAGCGGACGGAAGGCGTCGACAACGGAATCGTCCTGTACTTGACGGGCTACATCGACACCTACAACTCGAACTTCTTTCAAAAGAGGGTTTCCAAGGCGATCGACGCCGGATTTACACGGATCATCTTTCACTGTGCGGGACTTAACTATGTCTCGTCCACAGGAATTGGTTCCTTCACGGCCTTCTTGAAAGCCGTCCGGCCGAAGGGCGGAGAGGTCGTCCTGCTGGAAATCCAACCAAAAGTGTACGAAGTCTTTCAGTTGCTCGGATTCAGCCAATTCTTCAACATAAAAGACAGTCTCGAAGAGGCAATCAAGTTTTTTCAAGGTGGCGGCAACTCGGATGCGACCGACAATGGGATCTTCCCGAAGACCTTCAACTGCCCGATCTGCTCGAAGCGTCTGAAGGCCTCCAAGGCGGGGCGATTTCGTTGTTCTGAATGCAAGACGATCTTGGCCATCGACAATTCGGGCCAAGTCTTTTTGGGGTAAGGACGAGCGATGGGAGCCAAGGAGAAACTCGAAGGCTACTTTGTCCAGATGGGACTGAATTTTCAACAAATTGCCGAAGGGACTTGGGTCGTAACCGATGACGATGCCGGTGTGCATCAGGTCGTGGTGATGGTCGACGAACCGATCGTCGTCGTCCGAGTGACCGTTATGCCGCTGCCGGCGAAGAATCGCGAGGCGTTCTTTGAAACGGTGCTGAGGATGAACGCCAGCGACCTTGTGCATATCGCGTACGCTGTGGAGGGTGAGCATCTCATCCTTTCCAATTCCTTCATCCTTGAGACTCTTGACCTTGAAGAAATCCAAGCGGCGGTTGATGAGTTTGGGCTGGCCTTGATCCAACACTATTCGATCCTTTCCAAGTACCGGAACTAAGGAGCACGAACATGGGCATTTGGGACAACCTGAAGCGAGTCTTCAAGTCCAACATCAACGCCGCCATCAGCAAAGCCGAGGATCCACAGAAAATCCTCGAACAGACAATCATCGACATGAACGAACAGCTGATTGAGAACAAGAAAGCTGTAGCGAGTGCGATTGCCGATGAGAAACGTCTCGAACGCCAGTACAACGACAACCTGGCGACCGCCCAAGATTGGGAAAACAAGGCAATCCTGGCTGTCAAGAGCAACCGGGATGACTTGGCTCGGGAAGCGTTGTTGCGTCAGAAGGAATATGCCGACTACGCGACGCAGTTCAAGGAACAATTCGAGGCTCAGCACGCGGCGGTTGAGAAACTAAAAGACGGGCTGAGGCAGTTGCAGTCGAAGATCGAAGAGGCGGGACGGAAGAAGAACATTCTGATCGCCCGGGCTAAGCGGGCCGAAGCGCAGAAGAAGATCTCCGAAACCATGGGCAGCATGGCCAACAACTCGGCGTTTGAGGCCTTTGATCGCATGGCCAACAAGGTCGATCAATTGGAGGCCGAGGCCAGCGCCGCAGTCGAGCTTGAAGACCTCAGTGGTTCGGCAAACCTCGAAAAGCAGTTCAAGGAACTGGAGACGGGCAAAGTGGGAGCCGACTTGTTGTTGGAAGATCTCAAGGCCAAGATGAAGGCGCAAGAGTCCGGCGCGGTCGTTCCCCAACAGGCCGGCGGAAAAAACAGCTGAACGTCCTGTTTGTCGGACAAGACGAGGCCCAAATCGCGTCGCTACGGGCGCTAGTTCCTCAGGGGGTACACTTGGAGTGTGCCCCTTCGTTTTTTCCGGGCCCATGGGATTCGGTCGTTCTTGCGGCTTCTTCCTTCTTTTCGGACCCCAAGCTTCGGCGAGTGTTATTTTCGACCGATTTCCTGGTCTATGGGCCGCCGCATTTGTTCCGCAAGTCCTGGCTCTCCGGCGCCAAAGACTACTTGAGGGATCCCTGGCAACCCGACGAATTGTTCCTCAGAATGCGCGGCCCGTTGCCTGTGTCATCAAAATGGTACTGGGGAGAGTGTCGTTTGCTCCTAGACGGAATGACGATTCGGACCGACCCCGGTTGCGTGTCTGTGCACCTTTCGAGGACCGAATCCGACCTCCTTCGAATTCTTGTTCAGAGGCAAGGGCAGGTGGTGTCGAGGTCGGTCCTTTCTTGGGCGGCCCATTGTTCCGAGGGACGGGTTGTCGACACCTTGATGGCCCGGCTCCGCGGAAAACTGCAGCGTGTCGCCGAACGCAACGACGACCCTGTACCGTCGGTTCGCGGCCTGGGATACCGCCTTCCTTGAACGATCAGTATCCCCGTGCTATCCTGCCTCCGTGAAAGAGTCTCTGCTCAACCTCCTGGTATTCCTCTTGGGATTTATCGTCGCTGCTTGCTTTCTATGGCTGGCGTACGAGGTCTCTCTGGTCTTGGTGCCCGAGGGAAAAGGCCTGATCTTTGCCAATCCCTATGCCTCGGCGTTGATTCCAGGGTTGCTGTTCGGACTTCTCATGGCGTTGTATCGGTCGGTCCGGAGGCCCGGGCATTTTGTGATCACCTGGTCACTCCTGGCTGGGGCCTTCCTGTTGTTGTTGACGCTTCCCATTCCTTTGATTCAGCAAATGCCGCCGGTAAGGGCAACCGATGAGTCGCCGTTAATCCCTGGGCGGTTCCTTCCGCTCGATGACGGATCGCTCCTTCTGTCGGTTCCCAAAACCACGGAACCAAGAACGGCTTCGCCCGCGATCTTGGTGCCGGGCGAGGGCGGAACCATGTCGGTCTCGAACGAAACCCAGTTTGACCCGTTGAACCAACGCTTTGTTTTTTCATCCGGTGAGCCTCGAAACCTGGGAAGCACCGGCCCGGAACGACGATACTTCCAATACACGCCTCTGATCATTTCGTTCCAGACCGACCTTTTGGCCATCTATGGTTCACTGCGAGACAACGTCCTGCGAAACCCCCTGGTTTTTTGGTTCGAAGCCTGGGCCATCACGTGGTTGTTTCTCGGACTCTACTTCTTCTTTTCGTGGCGGACTTGGCCATTGGTCCAGGTGGTTCTGGTTCTCCTTATGATTCGCCTTGGTTTGGTATTCCTGGTCTACGCGCTGTGGACGTTGCCGGCCTTGGTCGACCTCTGGCTCCCCGGTGCCTCCTGGGTAAGAACATGGGCGCCCGTCTTCCTCGTGGACGTTGCCGCGGCGACGCTTTTCTTCATGACTGTCCTAACTAAACCCCATCGCCAAGTGACGCTGGCATGAGCGCTATCGGTCTTCGCTTCCTCGCCATGCTGGGTATCCAGTCGGGGTTGGCTTCGGTCGTTATTGTGGTTCTGCTGGCAACCCAATGGCTGCTTCCGGCAGTTCTTGGCCCTCTCCCGGCTTGGCTTCCCGAGGACTTGCTCGAAGGTCTCGGCTACCAGTTCGTGAACGACGTGCTGCTCTGGATTCCGGCTCTGGCGTTCAGTTCTCTCCTTTTGACCTTTTCCTTTCAACTTCGCCCGGAAGACCTGCCGTCAGGTAAAGCTCAGGCCCTTTTCCGCATGTGTCTGTTGGCCATCGTGGCTTCCGTTGGGTTTGCGGGGCTCGAATTGCTGGCGCAGCCCTGGACGGCCGCAAGGCTCGACGACCTCGAATTTCGCAACACACAGACACACCAGCTAGAAGACGCCTACCTGAAGATCAAGGGACAAGGAGCCGACAAGCAGTCAGCTTCGGACCTCGACACCCGGCTCAGTTTGCTCAAGCGTCTGGGCTTGTTGCGGCCGCTGCAAAGCCAGCGAGGTTCTAGCGAACGCCTGGATTACGACTTCGAGCTCCAGTTGCTCAAGGCCCATTTTGAGCTTGACGAATTTTTCAAGCTTAGAGCGCTGCCCGGAGTCGCAGAAGCCGTCGATGAGTCCCACTCGACGGTAGAAGACCTGCTTCTTCGGGCGGAGGCGGCGCTGGCCGACAAGACCTCAGACCGAGAATATCAAGCCAACCTTTGGGGTTTCCAGGTCTATCGCCGTCTCATCAACGCCTCGGAACAAGGACGGACTGTCGATTTTACGACAGTCCAGCGCGCCAAAGCCGTCGTCGACGAGTCTTGGGCAAGGATTTACCAGAAAACCTTGGCCTCCGACGAGAGGATGAAGGCCAGTTATTTCTTTCGCAAGGGAAAGAGTGTCGGGGACTTTCAATTTCAAAACTACCTTGAAGCGTACTACGGCTTCCAAGAACTTCATCAGGAGAACCCTCGGGACCAGGAAGTCACCCAGTACTGGGAACTCTCGCGGCAAAAGACCGAGGGCCGCATCCTGTTCGCACAAGAGATGAATGTGCTCTTTCAAGTTCCGGCCAGCAGGAATCTTGTCTTCCTAAACCGAAATTCGCCACTTGAAGTTGTACGAATTGGGAAACTTCTCAACACTTCGCAAGGCGTCTTCCTCAAGGATTTTGAGTTCCTGAGGATCGATTCCCTGGGTCACGTCCTCCTCCATTGGGTGGCGCCTTTCGGCCGCTGGACCACCGAGGGTATTGACTTTCGCGCTTGGGACAAGGAAACACCAACGCCCCGGTTTCCGGTTGTCCTGGCAGAGACGATCGGCAATGAGTACAATCCCCAGGCTTCGGTTGACCCGCCCCGGTTTGTTCCACGCGTCACCGTGCAGGACTTGGAATTGGTCAATGCCGACACGCCAAGACCTCAAACCCTGGGGACCTGGGACCTGTTGGTTCATGGTCAATCCATCGAAGCCCTTGGCTACAACGCCAGGCTCTTTCAAACGGAGTTTGTGGTCAGGCTGGCCGGTCCTTTTGGCTTCTTCATCGCCCTTCTGTTCCTGTTCGCGGCCACCTGGAGTCATCGGGCTCACGACCCAGACCGGAGTTGGAGACTTTTGATCTTTGTACTTCCGGTTCTCTCCGAATTTGTTGTTCAAACCGTTTCCTGGGCCTCTCGCCTCTCGGTGGGCGGACTCCTTTACTGGTTCGGTTTGGGGACAACAACAGAGATTCTAGCGGTTGCGATTCTAGCGGGGAGCGTGGTCGGTGTCTCGCTCGTGCAACTAGCCTTTCAGAAGACACATGTGACCTGACGCTACAGAGCCTGAACGATCAAGTCCCCCATTTTCTGCGTGTTGACGAGGGTTTTCCCCGCGCTCGCGATGTCCCTTGTCCGATACCCCTGATCCAACACCTTCTGCACGGCGCTATGAACGCCAGCGGAAACTTCAGGCATGCCGAAAGCGTACTGAAACAGCATACCCAGCGAGAGGATCTGGGCGATCGGATTGGCGATGCCTTGGCCGGCGATATCCGGTGCAGACCCGCCGGAGGGCTCAAACAAGCCGAAAGCTCCGTCTTTTCCGGGTGCTCCGGCCAGACTGGCGCTGGGGAGCATGCCCAACGATCCCGCAATCATCGAGGCTTCGTCGGAAAGAATGTCGCCGAACATGTTTTCCGCAAGGATGACATCAAACTGCCGCGGGTTTCGGACAAGCTGCATGGCGGCGTTGTCGACGTACATGTGGACCAGCGAAACCTCTGGGTACTGCTTGGCGACTTCGGTGACCACCTCGCGCCAGAACACCATAGTCGTCAGCACGTTGGCCTTATCGATAGAACACAGCTTCTTGCTGCGCTGCTGGGCGGCCTGAAACGCGATGTGAGCGATCCGCTCGATTTCCGAACGCGTGTAGACCATGTTGTCGCTTGCCCAGTCGTCGTGCCGTTCCTTTTTGCCGAAGTAGAGGCCGCCCGTCAGCTCGCGAACCACGAGAATGTTGAGCTCTTCACCGATGATTTCGGCCTTGAGGGGAGAGGCTTCCGCCAGACCCCGAAAAACAATGGAAGGACGAAGGTTTGCGTAGAGATTGAAGTGTTTCCGCAGGGGCAAAAGCGCCCCGCGCTCGGGCTGTTCTGCCGGCGGAAGTTTCTCCCATTTGGGTCCTCCCACAGACCCGAACAGGATGGCGTCTGCCGCTTCACAGGTCTTGAGGGTACTTTCCGGCAAAGCCTTGCCATGGTTGTCGATCGCAATACCGCCAATGTCGGCGAAGGTTTTTTTGACTTGCAGTCCGGTTTTCTTTTCGAGAACCTCGAGGACCTTGAGGGCCTCGGCCATGACCTCGGGCCCGATTCCGTCGCCAGAAAGGACGGCGATACTTTTGCTCATGCTCGGTCTCCTACAAGCCCTTTTTAGGGCTTCGGAGAGACTAGCCGTTTCGCCCGCCTTTGTTCAAGGGAGCCGAGGCCAGCGGAACACAGGCTCGTCAAGGAGCTTCGGCTTGGTTCAACTCAAGGGGTATCCTGGCGAAAATCTCTAGCTTTTCGGCCAGGTCGGCTTTTCGGGACGGTGGTGCCGTTTCGATCATCGAAAGAACCTGCATATTGGCTTCGACAAGTCCTTTCTCGAGTCGTGTTTTGGCGACGATTTGAGCCTCGTTGTCTCGGATGGCTTGGATCTTCGCGGCGTCGGTCTGGGTTACGTCGAGCTCGGTCTTGTCTTCGTAGAGGTCTCGGCCAAGAATCTGTGACATCGCCCGTGCGGTCGTCAAGGAAACCAAGGCTTGCCGGAATTCTGGAGTGCCCGCCCGAAACGCGTTGGAGGCTCGGTACTGCGAAGCCGCAAGGTTGTTCCAAGTCTCGTAAAGACGCTGGGCCAATGCCCTATGCACAGACCGACCGACGGGATCAAAGTCCGTAATGCGGGCCCGTTGTTCCCGAAGCAGATTCAAGAGTTCTCTGTAGTAGCCTTCGGCCGAGGCAAAGTTGCCGCTTCGGAACAGCGCGTTGCCCATGGCATAGAGAAGGTTGGTGTTGTCGCGCCCCGAAGTTTCTCCGAGATTTCCTGGGTGGTCCAGCGAAAAGAACTGACTCACCGCTTGGTCAAACTCTTTCTTCTCGTAGTGAATCACCCCAAGACGGTATTCCAGCCCGGGTTCGCTCCAATGTCCCTTGGCCGCAATCTCAAACAGGCGTCTGGCTTGGTCCCAACCACCGGGAACGGTTCCTAGTCCTGCCGCCTGGACGCCAGGGGTTTGCCGATAGTAGAGATTTCCTAGGTTTCGGTAGACGCGGGCGGCCCCCTGATCAAGCGTCATGAGTCCCTGAGTCTGGGCCTCTTCAAAGCGCCGCTGGGCGTCGAGGTAGTATTTCTCGGCTTGAAGGGGCTGGCCCATGGCGTCGAAGATCTCGCCAATTCGATTGCTGGCCGCGACCCGCAGAGCTGGACGTCCGTTGAGGCGCGCCATGCGCGGCTCGAGCCTTTGGAAGTAAGCATCGGCCGCGGCCAGAGCCTTGCGCTCGTCTTCGGTTGCCTGCGCCTCCCGGTAGAAACGCGACAACTCAAAGTGGAGTTCGGGTAGACTCTTCTGACTGTCCATAGCGCGAAGCAACAAAGTGTCGACTTTGTCGAGGTAGTTGGGCCGATACGGTTGTGTCGAGTAGGGGTATTTGTAGGGCGGTTTGATCGCAGGCAGGGTCTTTTCCCCGCTACTGGAGGTTGTCCCGCCCTCTGCTGGGGGTGCGGGAGGCGTCTCCACAATGGGCGTGGGCTTTTCGCGTGGTTCGGTCGGTGTCGGTCTAGGCCGGACACCGTATTCTTCCTCGATGGTCTTTGGGGCGACTTCGACCTGGCCGGCCTGTCGCCTTACGGCCTCCTCACGGTCGAGCAGCCAGCCCGCCAAATGAGCCAAGACCTCGCCGTCGATGGCCATTTTTTTGTCGGCATCGATCCGGTCCCGCAGCTTAAGCAACTCCGACTCTTGATCCTCAAGCAAGAAGACCTTCACGAAACGCCAAGTCACTGAGGCGTCGTAGTGATAGAGCCTCAAGTATTCACTCAGGGTCGCGTTGGCGTGGTCCAGCGCTTCCTTCGACGAGAGCGCCTGGCTCCAAGCAAGGAAATTGTCGGCCTTGCGGAGGAGACCGTCTTTGTTCCCAGGCGATTGATTCAACAGTGTCAGAAGCACCGCATCCGCGCGCCGGAAGTGAGCCTCGCGGTCGAGACCGTTGAACCCGAAATCCGTTTCGAATCGACTGTAGTCGAGGATACCCTTGGCGTCGGGGTTCGTGAGGATGACCTCCCCCGGTATATCGTTAGAAACGTCGGCACCGCTTTTCGCCGAAAGAAGAGAAACCACATAGTCGTAGTAGGCATCGCCAGCGGCTTTTTTGGCAGCCAATCGATCGGCGAGAGCCTTCCCTTCCAGACCTCCCGGGAGCGGCGACAGGGGCTTGCCGTAGCGTTGATCGAGTTTTGTCTTGTCATCGTCGCGGTAGGGCTTAACCGAAGGCCTGAGAAGTTCGAGGTATTTCCGGCGGGCCCTGTCGTAGTCACCTGTATCCTGATAGGCTTCAGCGTACTGGAAGAAACGATCTTGGACCGGCCAGTAGTACCAGGCCTGGGCAAACAAGTCGTCGGCACGGTTGCCGTCGTTTTGCTTCACCGCAACCAGTCCCTGTTCGTAGAGTTCGTTGGCCTTCCAGGGTCGAAGCAAGAAATTCCACCCGAGAAGGACAAGGATGGCCGCCGCAATGGAGGCGAAGGCCGCCACGCGGAGCGCCGGAAGCATAATGGTTCGGAAGTTGTACCAAAGACTTGAATGGAGAGCCTCGAGTTCGGCGCCGGACCCTTTCTCAAAACCAGCGGGAACAATGATCTTGCGACCGAGAATCTTGCCAACTGTCGCCGCCAGGGCGCGGATGGGAGCCCGGTTGATCAGCATTCTGACGACCTTGTCCAAGTCGTCAGGAGCCACTTCCTTTTCGCCGATCAGTTCCTCAACCGCAAGCCGAAGGTTGAGAGGAATGTAGCCGAGCGACCGCTGAATGATCGCGAATTCCTCATCCGAAAGCGAAAGCGTCGACTGGCCGACATCGACATCCATCGCGACGGCCTGGGCTGGGTTGAGAACCTCGGCGTCGGTGTGATCGTCGGCCGTAATACCAAATTGTGACTCGAAGTCGCCAAGCTGGAACTCGTCCGCCTCTTGCATGGCGTCGAAGGCCTCGACGTCCTCGGCCTTGGTGTCGGCGAACCCGGCTAATTCCGGAAAGTCGGCGTCCCCCATGGCCTCGCCGAAGTCGGTCTCTTCTTCTGCTCCTGCGGGTGCCTCAAAGTCGTCCGCCGGAGGAGAATCGAAAAACGAGTCGTCCATTTCCTCCGGGGCGTCAAACCCCGGTTCGGCAGAAAGATCATCCAACGCTTCGGGTTGGGCCTCACCAAAGGAAAAGTCATCGTCGACCGGCTCCACCTCGTCTAGGGGGAAGGCCTCAACCTCCTGTGTTTCGGGGGGCTCCGGGGTGGCGGGCTCTGTGAAGAAATCGTCGGCACTTCCACCGGCGCTCGGCAAATCCAGAAAGTCCGCGAACGGATCGGCCTCGGGGGTCTGGGGTTCGCTTGCGGTGGGAGGTCCCAACAGATCGTCGAGGCTTGGTCCCTGGACCTCTTCTTCCGACGATGGAACGGAGGCGGCAAAAAGATCGTCAAGATCGGACCCGGAAGCCTCGGCCTCGACCTCGGGCTGTTCTTCAGTTTCTGCCTCGACAGGCTCATCCGACTCGTTTCCCGTGGGCATTCCCCCCAGCAGGTCGGCCAGATCGTCATCGAGTTGCGACTCCGGGGGGAGAATCTCCTCGGCTGGAAGGCCCATTTCAGCCCGGATTTCGGGTTCACGGGCCAGGCCTTGGACAATGGTCTTGAACTGTTCGACCGCTTCTATTGAGGGCATCTTTTTCCATTATCGGAGAATCTGACCTAAACCATCCCCGGATTTGTCCGAAAAGTATAACAGAATGAACCGTTTCATGAAATTATCGACTGCTCTCCTATTTTTGCTCCCGCTCGCGGTCTTCGGCGCTGAAGGCGGATCTGAATCGTCAGGAAACAAGAAACCTCTTCCGCCCCCGGCCATTCCCGCTCCGGACAATATCAACACCTATCTCCATACCCAGGTGAACAATCTGACCAAGGCGGTGCCGCCGCGGATCGAAGATAGAAAGCTGATTCTGACCTGGACGAGCGACGTTCAACCTCGGTATGTGGCCGCGGCATTCAAGCACGAGGCTTTTCGCCAGAAACACATCTTCTGGCGAAACCAGAACGGGGTCTACTTCCTCGTCTTCGATCTTCCCGCCGATTCGCCTTCGACCCTGGAATACCGCTTGATTGTCGATGGGCTGTGGCAGGGCGATCCCAACAACACCGACAGTGTGCGGGACGATCAAGGAATCGTCATGAGCCGGGTCGCGGTGCGAGGTTCTGACAGACCCATGATCCACGGCCCGGAACAGGGCTATTTCGGCGAGGTTTCGTTCAGCTACCGTGGAAAACCTGGTCAGCAGGTTTCCATCATCGGTAATTTCAACGACTGGGACCCCTTCGCAGAGTACCTTGAGGAAGTGGGGCCAGGCGAGTATCAATTGAAGGTGACCCTGCCACCTGGAACCGTCCTTTATCGGTTCGTTGTTGGGACCAAGTCGTTTCTCGACCCTGAAAATGCGCACACGGGCCACGACGACCAGGGTGGTTCTTTCTCGTTTTTTGAAAACAAAATGAAGTCCCCCATGACGGTCATGGAAGCCAAGATGCCCATGACCGCCAGTAGCCGTCAGTGATGCAAGGCCCTTGGCAAAGGGCCCTGACCGCGGTTCGCGGTGACCCAGACTTTCTCGATCTCACCGATTCTCGTTTTCACCAGAATGGTCTGCTGCCCGAACGGGGCCTGTTTGAGCGGGCGTTCGGTCGCTGGCTCGACAGCCGCTCGTACGAACCGGACAGCCGGGGTGATCCTGCCGCAAGGGAAGCGCTGGCCGGGTTCTACGCTTCGCAGGGTTGGAAGCTGAGACCCGACAAGTTCTTCCTGACGGCGGGAACCAGTGAAGCCTATGCCATCCTTTTCTCGACGCTTGCAGACGCGGGGGATGCCGTCCTCCTTCCGCGTCCTGGGTACCCGCTATTTGAACAGCTGGCGCGGCATTGCCGGCTGAAGACTCAGTTCTACGACCAACTCTGGACCAAGGAATGGCAACCCTCGGCCACGACACTGGAAGCCGCCATCACCCCACAGACGCGGTTCGTCGTGGTCATCAGTCCCAACAATCCCACGGGCCAAACGGCCTCGGTGACCACCCTGACCGCGATTGCCGATCTTTGTCGCCAGCGCGACCTCATGCTCATCGTCGACGAGGTCTTCGACGCCTGCTGGGAAGGACCGCAACCTCTGCCTCGGCCGGGTGCGCTCTTCCCCGAGGTGAAGACCTTCACGCTCAATGGGATTTCCAAGCGGTTCGGCAGCCCGGATCTCAAACTGGCCTGGATCGCTGTCTCGGGTCCCGATGTCTGGAGCCGACGAGTCGGAAAGCAGCTGGAGTTGGCCAACGACACCTTCCTATCGGCGAACAGCTTCAGTCAATTCCTTTTGCCGGAACTTTTTAAAGAAATGCTCCCCTGGCAGGAGAAGCTCCGAGGTCTGCTTACAACCAACCGTTTGGCGGCAGCCAAATGGATGCAAGACGAACCTCGAGTGAAGGGAGTGCTTCCCTGGGGTGGGATTCACGGATTGTGGCGTTTCGAAGGCTTGCCGGAGACCCTCGATGACGAAGGGTGGTCGGTGTCGTTGCTGGAAAACGAGAAGCTTGCGCTCCACCCCGGTTTTTTTTACGACGTTCAGGAACCTGGGGTGTGGCTTGTCTACAGCCTTCTGAAGGAACCAGCGGTCTTTCGCCAGGGTCTTGAGCGGCTGGCCAGTCACTTTAGGGAAACTGTCTAGTTTGGTCGGGCCAAACCCTTACGTGTTTCGCTGATAGCTCCCAGCAAACTTGAGTCATCAGAAGTGTCTTGGCCGATTTCCCAAACCATGACGCCCGACAGGCCGGCCGCCTTGGCGAACTGAACCTTCCGGCGCACTGTGTCGATTCCGTTGAAGTAGTACCCGGAAACAGTGTCCTGACTGGGCGACAGCCGATAACGTCCGGCTAGGGTCTTGTAGCTGACCGCGGAGGACCAGGAAGGTCCGTTCTCGGTATACCCGCGACCATAGAATGGCAACCCCAAAAGCAACTTGCTGGGGTCGACGCCCTGGTCGATCATTTCCTGAACATGCGCGGTGGAGTTTTCCAAAGTGGAGTGGCGTCCGTAATCGTCGTAGAGCATACCGTGCACTCTGTCGACGGCGTCGTAGGCGGCCTTTGTCAACGGTCGCGATGGACTGACCGCCACCGTCAACCGAAGACCAAGGGGTGCGAAGGCACGGTGGACTTCGGCCAGAAGCTCCCCGTAGGGTGCCAAGTCTTCGGCGCGGGGATACTCCCAATCGAAGTCGACGCC
>CAYYUZ010000057.1:0-9287 GCA_964475005.1 uncultured Spirochaetales bacterium | reverse complement strand
CCGGTTGACCGTTCCTCTGAGATTCCCGTGGCAGGAGCTGCCTGGGGGTACAAATAAAAGCCTAGATTACCGAGTTCACACCCGGACAAAAGGAGGGCCAAAATGGCCAGGGGGACGATTTTTGTCATTCGGGGAGAAGTTGTACCCTAAAGTCCTGGAAAATACCAGCCCATGGACGTGTCTGGGAAGAACCAGTAGACTTCGAGGATGATAGGCATCATCGGAGCCATGGCTCCCGAAATGGCGCTTCTGAGCGGTGCATTGGCGGGAACCCAACAGCGAACCGCCTCGGGAATGTCGTTCCAAACCGGCACTTTGGAAGGAAAATCCGTTGTGTTGCTCCAATGCGGCGTGGGCAAGGTCAACGCGGCGATAGGGGCCGCGCTCCTCTTGGAACTCTTTCACCCGACGGCCGTCATCAACACGGGGTCAGCGGGCGGCTTGTTGGCGACGCAGACCTTTGGGGACACATTGATCAGCACCGAGGTGTTGCATCACGACGTGGATGTGACAGCCTTTGGTTATGCCCCGGGCCAAGTGCCTGGGCTTCCTGCGGCGTTCCCGTCCGACGCGGCGTTGGTTGCCTTGGCAGACCGTTGTTTGTCGGGCGTTTCCCATACAAAGGGTCCCATAGGTTCAGGCGATGTCTTCGTGCATGACCCCGAAGTGATTGCCAGAATCCGCACAACTTTTCCCGCGCTTTGCGCCGTCGAAATGGAAGCCGCAGCCATCGCTCAAGCCTGCCATTTGGCTGGCACTCCCTTTGTCGTGGTGCGCGCGCTCAGCGATATCGCCGGCAAAGAGTCTCCCATGAAATTCGAGGAGTTTCTTCCGCTTGCGTCGAAAAACTCCAGCCGTCTTGTGCTGGAAATGCTAAAACACCTGTAGTTCGAGGTCTTCCCCATGGAAAAAATCGCCAGTTTTCAAATCGACCACCTCCGCCTTAAGCGTGGAATTTACGTCAGCCGCGTAGACAAGTTCGGTTCCACAATCCTGACGACCTTTGACCTGAGAATGAAAGAACCCAACGTCGAACCCGTCATCGATATTCCCGCTTTGCACACCCTGGAGCACATGGGCGCAACCTTCCTTCGTTCGCACGAAAACTGGAAGGAGAGGACGGTCTACTTTGGGCCCATGGGCTGCCGCACCGGAATGTACATGGTCTTGGAGGGGCGGCACGAAAGCGCTTCGGTCGTACCCCTGGTCCAGGAATTTCTGCGTTGGACTTTGGCGTTCAAAGGTGAGGTTCCTGGCGCCTCGGCGAAAGAGTGCGGCAACTGGCGCGACCACAATCTAGAGATGGCCCAATGGGAAGCCAGAAAGTTCCTCGACGAAATTGCCGCCTCACCGCGTCAAGAAAACCTAAACTATCCGAACTGACGGAGGTCGAACGCCATCAACGGTCCCTATTTCAGCCTCAACGGCGAACTAAAACCGCTTTCCGAAGCGACGGTTCCACTAGACGACTTGGCCTTTGCCTATGGGTTTGGCGTGTACGAGGCCCTGAAGGTTCGTCACGGTGTGCTTTTTTTTCCTGAAATCCACGAGGAGAGGCTTTGGCACAGCGCCCAAACCATCGGGCTGGGCCATCCTTTCAAGCCAGGCGATTTTCGGCGCTTCCTCGACGCTTTGGTCGAGGCCAATGCTATTGGCGACGCCAACTTGAAGGCTCTCTTGATAGGCGGAACCCGGACTGCCGACGCTCGTTTGGTCATCCTTTCGCTCAACCCGCTCTTCCCGGACCGTAAGAACTACAAACACGGGGCTACCGCGATCACCTGGCACGGAGAACGGGTCTACCCGCAAGCCAAGACCCTGAATATGCTGGTCAGCTACCTGGCCTACCGCGAAGCCCAGGCCCAGGGGGCCTACGACGCCCTCTTGGTCAATCGCCTGGGTCAATTCACCGAAGGAACGCGAACCAATCTGTTCATCACTGACGGCGTCGGACTGGCCACCGCGCCGCCCGAGCTAGTTTTGCAAGGCGTCACCCAACTGACCGTTCGGGGTGTCATTCGCGAGCTGGGCATTGCTTTGGAGGAATGCCCGTTGCCCGTGAGCGAGTTGGCAAAGTGGCAAGGCGCCTTTGTCACCTCGACCTCCACCAAAATTCTCCCGTTGCGGCAAGTGGACAGTACCCCCGTGCCGCTCAGTCCATTGATTGATCGGTTGCGGTTGGCCTACGACCAATGGCTCGACGACTACGCTCGGAACCGCCGTTGAAGGGACAATCTCCAGTCGATGTCGTGGTCGTCGGCGGTGGTCCTTCAGGCATGATGGCCGCCGGAAGGGCCGCGGAACGGGGTGCGTCGGTCCTCCTGTTGGAAAAGAACCCCTCGCTCGGACGAAAACTGCTCATTTCTGGCGGAGGAAGGTGCAATTTCACGAACGCCGAATCCGACCCCCGCTCGCTGGCGGCTCACTACGGTGAAGCCTGCAACGCGCTTTTGTCGCCATTCAACAAGTTTCCGGCCCCTGACGTTCTCAGGTGGTTTGCCGAACACGGCATGCCGTACAAGATCGAGAACAACCAGCGCGCCTTTCCACAAGATGATCAGGCCCGGTCCGTACTCACCGTCTTGGAGCACTACCTGGCCCAAGGAAAAGTGAAGGTTCGTTTCGGCGCCGTCGTCGTCGGGCTCGAGGCCGAGGGTCAGGTCAGGGCCGTTCTGACCAAACACGAGAGGCTTGTGGCCGACCGCTACGTGCTGGCGACGGGGGGTACCTCCCGTCCCGAAACCGGGTCGAGCGGCGACGGATTTGGGTGGCTGAGGGACCTCGGACTGAGAGTCCGGTTTCCTGAGCAGAGTCTGGTTCCCGTGGCGGTCAAGGAAACCTGGGTCACCGAATTGGCTGGGCTCGCCTTTCCTGAAGCCGGTTTGAGTGCCTGGGTCGGCGACGAACAGCTGGCTTCACGAAAGGGAAAACTCCTTTTTACGCATTTTGGCTTGTCAGGACCCATGGTCCTCAACTTCGCAACGGAAATCTCACAGCTACGAAGCCGCACCGCACGCAGGGGCGACTTGTTGTTGAAAGTGGACTTCTTCCCCGAAAGAGAACCCAAGGCCCTCGATCGAGACCTGCTGGATCTGTTTTCGGCTCAATCGGGAAAGAAGCTCAAAAACGCCCTGGGAGGTTTCGTTCCCCCGCGTTTGGTTCCGCGGTTGATGAACCAGTCGTCGGTCGATCCGGAAAAGCCTTTGGCCCAGGTGACGCGAACCGAGAGGGAGGCCCTTGTCGCGACCTTGAAGGGTCTTGCGATGACCTTCAAGAAACTCATGGACGAGAGCCGTGCCGTGGTCAGTTCCGGTGGACTTCACATCGACGAGATCGACTGGCGGACCATGACCTGCAAGAAAGTCCCTAACTTGGCCGTGACGGGCGACCTTCTTGACATCAACCGACCGTCGGGAGGTTTCAGCTTGCAACTCTGTTGGGCAACCGGCTGGGTGGCCGGTGAGGGCGCCTAGTCTCTAGGCAGAACGAGCGTGGCTTCGGTTCCCACTCCCTTCTCAGAGCGCATTTCTAGCCTTCCGCCGTGCCGGAGGGCAAACTGCCTGACCAAAGTGAGTCCCAGACCTGTGCCGATCTCACCCTCGGTGCCGCGTCCGCTGGGCGTTCGCACACCTGACTCCAAATGCTCCAGGAGGTCGGCCGACATGCCGACGCCAGAATCGCCGACGGTCAGACGGAGTTCTGTAGAGTTCGATTCCGCCTTCAACCAGACGCGCCCTCCCTGGGGAGTGAACTTGGCGGCGTTTGACAGCAGGTTTCTCAAGGCAGTCTCAAGCATGTTCCGGTCCCCCAAAACCATCTGATCGCTCACCGCGGCGGTCTCAAGAACCAGGCGTTTGTGCTTCAGGGTCTCGTGCAGGGGGGCTTCAACTTCTTCGAACAGCGCCGCTACGGGAAACTCCTCGGGTTGAAAGGTCATCTTTCCCTGTTCGAGCATGGCCCATTTCAACAAGTTCTCTGACAAGTCGTAGACCCGATGGACCGATTGGTTGACCAGAACGATGTGCTCCACAAGTTCGGGCTTTTCCATCTTCTCGGCTTCCGCTACCAGCATGTCGGTGATGCCCAACAGACCCGAGAACGGCGATCTCAGGTCGTGGGCGATGACGGAGAAGAAGCTGTCCTTGTCCTCGTTCAACCGCTTCATTTCTGCGAGAGTCCTACGCAGTTCCAGGTGGGTCACGACTTGTCGGCCGAGAATCTCAAGGGCGTCTTTCTGGTACGGCTTGAGAACCCGAGCGACTCGGTCGAGGGTGCACAGCGTCCCAAGAATTTGTCCGCGCGGTGTAACCAGGGGCTGGCCGGCGTAGAACCGAATATCGGGGGCGCCGGTTACAAGAGGATTGTCAGCGAACCGAGCGTCTTTGGTGGCGTCGGCAATTTCAAAGACTTTGGCTTGTTCGATGGCGTGGGCGCAGAAGGCTATATCTCGCGGGGTTTCTCGCACCTCGATGCCTATCGAGGCCTTGAACCACTGGCGGTCACGGTCAACAAAAGTGATGAGCGCGATCGGCGCCTCGCAGATCACGGCGGCGAGTCGGCAGAGGTCGTCGTACTCTTTCTCGAATTCCGTGTCGAGAACCTTGTACGACCGAAGGGCCGCCAACCTCTCTTCTTCATCCTTCAGCACCGGTGCCGGAACCATAATGTTAGTGTCGTCCTTTCTTCGAGAGCGCGCAAGGCGACCTCCTCCTTGACTTCGTCCTTGAAGTCCGTAACCTTGGAATCCATGAAGATCACACTGAACCGCCTCGAAGCTCCCTTCTATCTCGAAGCCCGCAACGAGGAGGGGAACGCGCTCACCATCGATGCCAGTCCGAGCATCGGCGGCACTGGACGCGGCTTCCGTCCTATGGAAACACTTCTTGCAGGGCTGGCAGGGTGTTCGGCCATCGATGTGGTCGTCATCCTCCAAAAGTCGCGGCAGCCGCTTGATGACATTCAGGTTGAGGTCGAGGGTCACCGGCAGGAGGGGGTCGAACCGTCGCTGTTCGACAAGATCCACGTTTGCTATCGACTTAAGGGCGCCTTTGAAGACCAAGTGGCTCAAAGGGCCGTAGACTGGTCCATGGAAAAATACTGCTCCGTTGCCAAGACCCTCGAAAAGACAGCGACCATTACGTGGGCCTGGGAGAGAATGGAATGAAAAATCCCTTTCCTTCGGAACACTTCGAGACGCGGGCGATCCGGACTCAGGCCGAACGCTCAAATCACGCCGAGCATTCGGTCTCTCTCTACCTGACTTCGAGCTACCTGTTCGACAACGCCGAACACGCACGTGCCCTGTTCGCCAATGAACAGGAAGGCATGATCTACAGCCGCTACGACAATCCTTCCAATGACGAATTCGTCGACAAGATGAATCTCCTGGAAGGGACCGAGGACGGCGTCGCGACGGCCAGTGGTATGGCGGCGGTCTTCGGTGCGCTCGCGGGAATTTTGTCTTCGGGAGACGAGGTGCTCGCCTGTCGGTCGCTCTTCGGGTCTAGCCATCAGGTGCTGACCCAGATCCTGCCGCGGTTTGGCATCACCAGCCGGTACTTCGACCTCGGGCGCCCTGAGCTTTGGGAATCGGGAGTGACCAAGGCGACAAAGCTCGTCTTCGTCGAAACCCCGACCAATCCTGGCCTTGACCTCATCGACTTGGAATTTCTTGCGGCGCTTTGCCGTCGCAACGATCTGATCCTTGTGGTCGACAATTGCTTCGCCACGCCCTACCTCCAGCAGCCTGCCACCTGGGGAGCCGACTTGGTGGTCCACTCGGCCACGAAATTCATCGACGGTCAGGGACGCGGATTGGGCGGCGTGATCCTGGGGAAGAAGAACTTGATCGAGCCCATCCGGTATTTCTGCCGACAGACCGGGCCGGCCCTTTCGCCCTTCAACGGCTGGATGTTTTCCAAGAGCCTTGAAACCTTGGCCGTACGGATGGATCGCCACTGCGACAACGCGGAGTTTCTTGCCAGAAGCCTCGAAGGCCACCGAGCGCTAAAAACTCTCAAGCACCCTTCCTTGCCCAGTCACCCTCAGCACGCCCTGGCGGCCAGGCAAATGAAGCGCGGAGGGGGGCTTTTCACCCTTGAGCTTGCCGGGGGTTTGGAGGCCGGAAAGCGGTTCCTCGACGGTTTGCAGCTCTGCAGCCTGACCGCGAATCTTGGCGACACCCGGACCACGGCAACCCACCCAGCCACAACAACCCATTCGAAGCTGACCGACGACGAAAGGGCCTTGGTGGGCATCGGACCGGGCACCGTTCGCATATCGGCAGGGTTGGAGCACCACGAGGATCTCCTGTCTGACCTGCTCCAAGCCCTCGATGGGGTTTGAAGGGACAACGCAAGACTCCCTCTATCCTTATCCAGACAAACTTTTCTGGATTTTTGCCAAATGGGACTCTGCTTTCATTGACACGTGTCGGCCTTTTGCCTCACATTACGTTCAATCTAGAGGAGAAAGTCACGGTTGAAAGGGAGCGAGGTTCGGGTCGAAAACGCGGACAAAAAGTTCGGCGATTTCCATGCCTTGAAGAATGTTAGCCTAACGATAAACAAGGGCGAGTTCTTCTCCCTCCTCGGGCCTTCTGGCTGTGGAAAGACCACATTGTTGCGGATCATCGCCGGATTCGAGGCTCCGACCGCTGGAGCCGTGTTTCTTGACGGGACCGACGTTCTTCCTCTCCCCCCGGACAAGCGGCACACCAATACGGTGTTTCAGAACTACGCGTTGTTTCCGCACCTTTCGGTGTTTGAAAACATCGCCTTCCCCCTCAGACTGAAAAGGGTTCCCGTTGCCGAAATCCGGACGAAAGTTACTCGTTACCTTCAGTTGGTCCGCCTTGTCGGCCACGAAAACAAGAAGCCCAACCAGCTCTCCGGAGGACAAAAGCAGCGAGTTGCCATTGCCCGGGCTCTGATCAACGAACCTTCGGTCCTCCTGCTCGACGAACCCCTTTCGGCGCTCGACGCTAAGCTCCGCCAGCAACTGCTGATGGACCTCGACCTTATCCATGACGAAGTCGGGGTCACTTTCATCTACGTTACCCATGACCAGTCGGAGGCCCTTTCCGTTTCCGACCGCGTCGCGGTCATGAGCGAAGGAAAGGTCCTCCAGATCGGAACACCCTATGAGATCTATGAGGCGCCGGCCGACACCTTTGTGGCCCAGTTCATCGGCGACACCAACATCTTGACTGGAACGATCAAGGCCAGAGACGGACGTTTCTACACGGTGGATACCCACATGCTGGGCCCCGTCATGGTCACCACTGACCGCGTGTTCGAGGTCGGTGACCATGTCGTTCATGCGATCCGGCCGGAAAAGATCGCCATCACCAAACAGCGCCCCGCAAGCCTGCCGTCGGACTGGAACGTTGTCCATGGAAAGGTCTTTGAATCGATTTATTCAGGATTCCAATCGCGCTTTGACGTCGACAACACCGACGGTTACCGGTTCAAGGTTTACAAACAGCATGAGAGCTACCTGGAAATGGGCCCCGAAATCAAATGGACCGATGAAGTATGGTTGAGCTGGGACGCTGACGACGGCTATCTGGTGGAAAAAACTCTGCCATGAGGAAGAACTACGGCATCTGGTACACCCTGCCCCTCGCGGTCTGGATCAGTTTGTTCTTTGTAGTTCCTATCGCCATCGTGCTTCTGTACTCGGTGCTGACCCGTGACTACACGGGCGGCGTCCTGTGGAAGTTCAGTCTCGAATCTTTTTCGGCGCTGGCGAACCCGTCCTTTCTGAAGGCCACAGGAACCACCATCTTCATTGCCTTGATTTCAACAACGATCACCATCATCCTGGCGCTTCCCGTCGCCTACTACATGGCGCGCAGCCGCAATAACACCATCCTTCTCCTGCTGGTTGTTGTCCCGTTTTGGGTCAACTTCCTGATTCGGGTTTACGCCTGGATGGCGGTCTTGGGGCAGGAGGGATTTCTTAACGACCTGTTGAGCTGGCTGGGCCTGACCAAGGAGCCGGTGACCTTTCTTTTCAACATTTGGGCGGTCATCCTGGTCCACGTCTACGCCTACCTGCCGTACGCCATTCTTCCCTTGTTTACAACGATAGAAAAATTCGACTTCGGACTCCTGGAGGCTGCCCGCGACTTGGGAGCCAGCCACATGGAGAGTCTGACACGGATCATGTTGCCCAACGTTCAGAGCGGCATCATTACGGCCGTTCTCTTTACCTTCATTCCCATTCTTGGTTCGTACGCGATTCCCGACCTTATTGGGGGAACCGACTCCACCATGCTGGGAACCATCGTGGCGCTCAACCTTCGTACGGCCAACAACTGGCCCCTGGCCTCGGCTATCTCGGTTGTTCTGACCGTCATCACCAGCA
The DNA here is from genome assembly GCA_964475005.1 of uncultured Spirochaetales bacterium. Taxonomy (GTDB): domain Bacteria; phylum Spirochaetota; class Spirochaetia; order JABEVK01; family JABEVK01; genus JAIFLN01. Next base: position 917 of record CAYYUZ010000057.1, on the reverse strand, counting down.
TTGGACTGCTTGTTTACTTTCTCTACAATCAGCGCCTCGAAAAGGTCCACCTTCAGGTTCAGGAGGGGACGAAATGACGGGCCGCCCCGGTGTCTCCAAGGTGATCTATTGGGCCGTGGTAGGCTTCTTGTTCTTCCCGCTGCTGGTTCTGCTGTTCTACAGCTTCAACGTAGGCAAGGGGTTTCAATGGATTGGCTTTTCCTTCCATTGGTACGACAGGCTGTTTTCCGATTCCCGTGAACTGTGGGCGAGCGTTCAGAACAGTCTGATCATCGGACTTTCGGCCGCGGCAGTTTCCACAGTGATCGGGACCTTGGGGGCCATCGGCCTCAATTGGTACAAGTTCTTTTCAAAGCGTTACATCCAGGCCGTCAGCTTCATTCCGCTCATCCTTCCGGAAATCGTCATCGGCGTTAGCTTGCTGATTTTCTTCGCCTCAAACGTGCGGGGCATGGGGAACTTTCTCGACGGAGTCGCGACCGCAGCGCCCCCGGGCGTCTCGCAGTTCGTGGCGGCTTTGGCCCTCCCCTTCCACATCGAACTGGGCATGGGGACGATCTTGATCGCTCACATCAGTTTCACCCTTCCGTTTGTCATTCTGATGGTTCTCGCCCGGCTGTCGGAGTTTGACTATTCGATCATCGAAGCCGCGCGAGATCTGGGCGCCAAGGAGCTCGACATTCTCTTCCGGGTGATCATTCCCATTTCTATGCCCGGAATCTTTTCGGGATTTCTTACGGCGTTCACACTGTCTCTTGAGGACTTTGTAGTCACCCTGTTCGTTCAAGGACCCAACTCCCAGACACTCCCACTTTATATTTACGGTCACGTTAAGAAGGGCCTCCCTCCGGAGGTCAATGCCTTTTCGGTCATCCTTATTGTGTTCACCATGGTCTTGATGTTTTCCGTAAGGAATC
>CAYYUZ010000056.1:0-23398 GCA_964475005.1 uncultured Spirochaetales bacterium | reverse complement strand
GGCGGTAGGGCGGCAGCTGGAACTGTCGCTGGAGCCTTGGCGGCGGCCTTGGCAGGTTTGGGAACCGGCGTTTTGGCAACCGGCGGTGTGGGAGGCGTGGGCAACAGTTCGACAGCCCCGGGACTGGGCGACTTCATCTCAGCAATGGAAGCCCAGGAACGGGAGGCGGGGGCCGCTTTAAGGGGAAGTGATCGGACTTCAGGCAGAGGGAGCTCCGGAAGCAAGGCCGGCTTCTGAGGCGCAAGCGCGAGCGGCTCCAGAAGCGGTGGTTCTGGAACAAGCCAGTTTGTCGCTTCTGAAATTCCCGCTGGGGGCTGTGGGCCGGACAGACCGTGCCGAATTGGCCAAAAAGGCTCAGGTATGGAATAGCGGTCAGCCGCCTGGGTGGGAATGGAAGGCGCCGGTCCAATCGTTCTGGCGCCCTTCACCGTCGCACAGCCGAATAGCACCAAGACCAGCCCCAGCCCCACCGCAAAGACTTTCATCGGACTTCACCGAAGAGCCTGTCGATTTTCCTCTGGTTGTCTTGGGGCAAGGAAACCAGAGGAAGCTGGCCGACGGGGGTCCAGTACGGGGTGATCTCTTCCACGGTCCAGGAACGGCTCCCCCCTTCGCGGTTGTACAGCCAGGACTTGCTCAGCCATTGTCCTCCGGGCGCCGGAAGGTCGAAATCCGAAAGGAGAATCCTCTTTGGAATCGTATCAGCGATGTCGGTCTTGAACGGACTCTGGGAAGGAAGAACGTTTTTCGGTTCTTCAGGGCGTCCCAACCAGGTCGACAAGACGGTGATTCCCGTAGACAGAACCACAAGAACTAGAGTGATGAGTCCCCATAGACGCCATTCCTTGGCGCTCACCAGCGGGGCTTTTCGACGGGCGCTCACGCTTCCACCTCTTCCGGAGCCGCAGCCAACCTCACCGTGATGATCTTGGAGATTCCCGGGTTCTCCATAGTGACGCCGATCAGCGTTGAGGCGCCGGTCACGGTTTTCTTGTTGTGGGTGATCACGACGAACTGACTCTTGACCGAGAACTCGCTCAACATCGAGATGAATCTGCCGACGTTGCTTTCATCGAGGGCGGCGTCGATCTCGTCGAGGATGCAGAAGGGAGAGGGTTTCACTTGGAAGGTTGCAAACAGGAGCGCGACAGCGGTCATCGATTTTTCCCCGCCGGAAAGGAGGTTGATACTCTCGAGTTTTTTTCCTGGAGGCTGGCAGAGCATCTCAATACCCGACTCAAGCACCTGATCGGGGTCGGAAAGCCTCAGTTCGGCCCGACCTCCGCCAAAGAGCCGGCGGAAGGTGAGGTTGAAATTTTCTTTGATCTGCGCAAACGTTTCGGCAAACAGGAGCGCCGACTCCCTGCGAATCTCCTTGGTCACCAGGTGCAGATCTTCCCGCGCTTTCTTCAAGTCGGCAAGCTGCTGGTTGAGGAAGCTGAACCGCTCATCGATTTCGGAAAATTCCTCGATGGCCATCAGGTTGACCTGCCCCAGGGCGCGAAGTTCTTCTCTCTTGTTTGACAGTTCTTCGCGGAGATCACCACGGTCAGCGGCTGGACCTCGAATTTCGGCTTCGTAGGCGGTCAATTCGACCGAATGTTTGTCTCGGAAGGCGTCGTACACGGCTTTGATTTCCGCTCCCACTTGGGCCGACTGAACTTGGAGGGCCTCGCCCTCGGCCTGGAGCTCGGCCAGTCGGTTCTGACCTTCACGCAGTTCCTTTTGGCGCCCCGCGAGGGCTTGGTTTCGCAGGCTTAAGTCGCGTTCCAGATTGACCCTGGTTTCCTTGAGGACGCGTTCCTCCACGGCGCCTTGCTCAAGCCTCTGAGCCAGAACAGCGAGCTCCTTTTGGCACGAGGCCTGTTTTCCGATCCACGCCTCGCGGTCGGCCGCATTGGTGGCCGCCAGCGACTCCTGCTCGCTGAGCTCCCTGTGAAGCCGCGCCACAGTCTCGTCGGCGGCGGCCAACTGGGTCTGCATACGAACTTCGGCGAGCCTCAACTCCTCTAAATTCTTGCGGTAGCCTTCAATGGCTTGACCCAACCGGGAAGTCTCGTCGGCCACGCGCCTCAGCTCGTCTTTCAGCGCCTTGGCTTCCGACCTGGCAACGGCTAGGTGATCTTCGAGAGTGCGGCGCTGGGTGATGATGCCGTCCGGGGATAGAAAATCCTCAAGGAACCTGGGAACGGCTTTCTTGTAGGTGTCCCAACCGGCGGAAAAGGCGGCCAAGTGTGACAACGCCTCACCCAAGGCCCCTGCCAACTGGCCAAGAAAGGCCGTTGTGTCGCCGCCGGGGACCTTTCCCGCGGCAAAGGCGCTGGCCAACAGGTCTTTGCGTCCTTGGAGAAGCACTTGCAAGGTTCCGAGGGCACCTTCCATCTCGTCGGTCAGGTGGGGTAGCTTGTGCCACGCGAAGCCCTCGTCCTTGAGGCGCTGGTCAAGTTCCTGAACGAGCCGATCGGTCACCTCGCGAAGCCTGTCCTGAAGCTTGGTGTCCTCGGCTTCCAACACGGAAAGCCTCTCTTCGTATTGGTTCTTCTCCCGCTCGAGAGCAACTACGGTGGAACGCGCGGTCTCGACAGAGGCGTCAAACTCCGCGATGTTGGTCTGACAGGCGGCCAACGCCACCCCAAGCTTCTCACGGTCGGACCGCCTGAGCTCCAATTCAGCTTCCAGCGTTTTTCGTTTTTCGGCGATTGCCCTGGCTTGGGCCTCTCCTCTCGACAGTTCCTCAGTTAACTGGCGCTGGCGTTCCTTCTGGAGGCTTACCTGATTTTCAAGGCCGCTTCGATTGAGTTCGCACTCGTAGAGCTCTTTCTGCAAGGCCACGAGCGAGGTTTCCAGACGGCTCACGTCGCCCAAATCGGCTTCAAGGGCGCTGTTCAGGGAATCGAGCGCCTTTCTTGCGGCGTCCTTTTCGAGGTTTTTCTTTTCCACTTTGAGATGGACTTTATCGCGCTCAAGGGTCAAACCGCGCAACCGGTCGATGACCTGACTCTTTTCGAGGAGAAAGATCTCCTGCCGCAGTACCCTGTACGTCTGAGTCTTTTCGCTTTGCTTCTTCAGAGAATCCCAGGTCCTTCGAACTTCGCCCAAGATCCCTTCGAGTGCCCTGATGTTTTCTTCGGTCTTTTCAAGCCGGCGTTCGGCTTCTTGGCCCCGAACCCGGAATTTAGTGATTCCTGCTGCTTCCTCGAACAGGTAGCGCCTTTCTTCGGGCTTGGTGGAGAGGATCTGGTCGATGCGGCCCTGTTCCATGACCGAGTAGGCGGACTTTCCGACGCCCGTGTCGTAGAACAGTTCACGAACTTCTTTGAGGCGGACAGCAACGTTGTTGATGAAGTATTCGCTCTCGCCAGAGCGGTATAGGCGGCGCCGGATGGTGATTTCAGGCAGGTCGAGAGCCAGTTGGTTGTCTTCGTTTCCGATGGTCAGCGTCACTTCGGCGACATTGAGGGCTTTGCGGCCTTCTGTCCCGTTGAAGATGACGTCTTCCATCTTGTCGGCACGAAGTGACTTACTAGCCTGTTCACCCAGGACCCACTTAAGTGCGTCCACGACGTTACTTTTCCCGCAGCCATTGGGACCCAAGAGTGCCGTCATTCCAGGAGTGAACTCGATACGGGCCCGGTCGGCGAAGGACTTGAAGCCGAAGATCTCCATACTTTTCAAAAACAAGGGCGGCTCCCGTCGTTATGATCTTGCTAAGACATCGGCAGATCGAGATAACTTTACCACCGGGAAGGAGAAAGAGCAACCATGACAAAACGGGTAACCTGTGGTTTGGACGAAGCCGGGCGAGGGCCTCTAGCGGGTCCCGTAGCGGCGGGCTGCGTCGTTCTACCCGAGGAATTCCCTTTGGAGCTTTTGGCTGACAGCAAGGTTCTTACGGTCCGCCAGAGAGAAAGAGCCTTTCGTTTGATCCAGGAATTGGCCGCTTGGGGTTTGGGGTGGTGCGACGCCGCAGAAATCGACAGAATCAACATTTTGCAGGCCAGCCTGACGGCGATGAGCCGCGCCTTTGCCGACCTGAGGGTCAGGTTTCCTGAAGTGATCATCGATGAGGCCATCGTGGATGGATTGTACCATCCTCCCCTGCCCGTCCCCTCGGTTGCTGTTGTCAGAGCCGACGCGCTGGAACCGTGCGTTTCGGCGGCTTCGATCATAGCCAAGGTCGCCCGCGACCGGTTCATGGAGGAGGCCGACAAGGACGACCCCCGCTATGGGTTTGCGATCCACAAAGGCTACCCGACCCTGGCTCACCGGGCGGCCCTGGCGGCCTTCGGACCGGGACCGCTACACCGGACGACGTTTTCTTGGAAACGGCCAGGTTAGGAAATTTTGAAATCGAGGTCTATTCCTTACGCTCCTTCTTGTCTTTCCGGAGAAACTCCACGGCTTGGTTGAGGCCTTCCATGAACGTCTCGAGGTCTTCCTCAAACACGATCATTGAATGACGTTCAAAGGAGCTGTCGAGCTGCTTCTTGCTTTCCACCATATTCAGAAAAAGATCACCATGGCGGTTCTCTTTGATGTTGAAAAAATACGTCCGTTTTCCGGTGGACGTCTTGGTGGAAAAAACCTCGCCCCGAATTCCCATAGTCCTACCTCGTGTTCCAGTTTGGAAGCGAATCGTACCAAGAAACCCCGGTTTGAACAAGGCCAAGAAATCAGTGGAGCGTCTAGGTCACCAAACGCCCCCGCATGCGGATTACGGCGAAGGCCCCGACGGCCGGTACGAAAAGCGCAACATACACCAGATTCCACAAAGGTCCGAAAACCGTGTGACCGCCAGAGGCGTACCGCATGAGCTCGACCGGGTGCGTCAGTGGCATCAGACCGGCAATCCAACGCAAGTTCTCAGGAAGCTGGCTGAGTGGAAAAACCACACCGCTGAAGAAGAACAGAGGGCTGATGAAGAGGGTGAAGTAGAAATTGAAGTGGTTGATGTTGTTGACGAAGCTGGTGACGAGCATCGCCAAGGCCGCGAACATTCCCGCGGTGAGAAATCCTAAAGGGATTCCAAACAGCATCCAGGGAGTGGTGACTAAGCCAAAGCAGGCAAGGATAGCCAGGACGGCGCTCGCGAAAAAAGCTCCTTTGGTAGCCGTAAACAGCAGTTCGCCCACCATAAGGTCGACGACGGTGAGGCTGGCGGCCTGCATTCCGTCGTAGACTTTGTCAAATTCCAGACGGATGAACGTGCCAAAGGTGTTCTCAAAACTCGCGGTGTACATGGCGCTGGTCAAGACCAGGCCAACGGCCAGGAACTGAATGTAGGGCAGCCCATCCATACTGACGATGTAGCGGCCCAGACCCAGGCCAATCCCCGCGAGGAAGATCAAAGGTTCGAGAAACGGAGGCAACGCATTGCTGAAGAGGCTTGAGGAGTAGACCCGGACGTGCCGCCACCATACGGAGCCCAGACGCCGGCGCAGCGAGGGAATTGGCACTTTATTCATGGAGCGACCTGCCCGTAGTCTTGAGGAAGACGTCCTCGAGATTGGATTGTCTCAGGTAGAAATCCCCTGGGTTCAGTTGCGACGCAACCGATTCGAGTTCGGCCGCCGAGTTGCTGAAGAACAGAACCCTGTCTTGAATCGTTTCTCTCCGGGCGGGGCCCTTGTAGGTCACCTTCGCCGACGCCTCCCGCTGGATGATTTCCAGAACGTAGGCCTCGATATGACCCTTTACCAGGTCAATGGGCTTGCCTTCGAGAACCTTGGCGCCGTAGTCGATGATCGACAGACGGTCACAGAGCTGGAACGCTTCTTCCATGTAGTGCGTCGTGATCAGCAGCGTGACGCCCTGCTTCTTGAGGAGACGGAGCTTGTCCCAAATCAGGTGGCGAACCTGGGGGTCCAAGCCGGTGGTCGGCTCGTCAAGAATCAGCAGTTTGGGGTCGTTGAGCAAGGCGCGCGCAATAATCAGACGGCGCCGCATGCCTCCCGAAAGCTCGCGGATTTTGGAGCCCTTCTTTTCTCCCAATTCAAGAAAATCGAGAAGCTCGTCAATTCTTGCCCGGGCGGCCTTTGGGCGCAGCCCGTAAAAGTTGGCGTAAACCAAAAGGTTTGTCACGACATCGAGGTCAACGTCGAGGTTGTCGTCTTGCGGGACGATACCTGAAAGGAATTTAATCTGCAGTTCATGGCGGCCCGGATCGAAGCCTAAGACCTCAATGGTCCCAGAAGTCCTCTCAGACTTGTTGTAGAGCATCCTCATCAAACTCGACTTTCCGGCGCCGTTAGGCCCCAGCAGTCCGTAGAACTCGCCGGTTTCCACCTGGAAGCTGATGCCTTTCACGGCCTCGAAACCTCCCGCGTACCTCTTCTTTACATTCTCAACAACGATGGCTGGCATGGTGACCAGTATAGGCCAATGGTGGCGGGGTTGATCAACGGTCCCTTGTCCAGTCCGCCACCAACGCTAGACTTTCGTCACTGATCGTGTGGCCCATCGGGAATTCCTGGTAGGCGGGTTCGATGCCCAGCGACCGAAGTACTTCTCGCGACTGCCTCCCGTGAGCAATGGGGAGGACCTGGTCCTGGGTGCCGTGAACGATCAGGTACTCGGTGAGTGCGAGGCGATCCGGCGCCGCCGCAGGAAGAACTTCGGGCAAGATGCGTCCGCTCATCAAGACAGCAGCCCGGACGCGTTGCGGTTCGGTCAGGGCAAGACTTGCAGCCATGATGGCGCCTTGGCTGAAGCCGACGAGGGTTGCCCCTGGGGCGGTTTCCCAATTCTGTTCTGCCCAGGCGAGGAATTCCAAAAGGAGCCTTCGGCTGGATTCGGCCTGAACCGTATCGGCCACAGGACCTGCGGGGGTAAATTGGGTTGGAAACCAGGCGTACGACCCCGCCCCAAGGGTCAAAGGAGCCCGAACACTGACCAACAAAAACCTCGGATCAAAGGCGTCGGCCAAAGTAAACAGGTCTTCCTCATGGCTTCCAAAGCCATGAAGCAGTACAAGCAAGGGCGGTCTCGGGGCGGTTGGCATCGGTCCGACCAAGGAAAACAACGGGGCGGTCACCGAAAGTCCTCAACCCGGATGAAGGAATCGGGCACACCGTTGGACTTCAGCAAGGTGACCATTCCTTCGACGAATCGGGAAGACCCGCTGGCGTAATACCGGGCATCTGGCCACTGGTTCACCCACTGGACCACCCGGCTTTCTAGATCGGGCCGCCGAAGCCGAACCTGTTCCCCGCCCAGCGGTTCGAGTTCCTTCTGATACAGATAAGGGCCCCGCGCCACGTGCGCAAGCCGCCACTCGACGGCTAGATCGCGATGGACGATTTGTGTAATCAACGCGCGAACCGGGGTGATTCCCAAGCCACCGGCCAGAAAAACAACTCGAGAGGCTGGCGGAACATCCAGCACGAACTCCCCCTTGACCTTGAAGAGGTGGGCAAGGCCGCCGGGGGCCAAGTCGGCAAGTTTCTGTTTGTACTCGCTTGTCGGACTCAGGTCGAGCGAAAATTGAAGATCGCCTTCTTCCGGAATGGAGGCAATCGACAGATGCCGCACGTTCTGAGGACCAGGGGGACTGGCCGGCGCCAGCAGGTGGACATACTGTCCGGGCAGAAAAGAAACGGGCGACGCCGAAGAAAACCTGAGCGTATACACCGCGTCGAATTCCTTTGACTTGCTGACGAGGGTAATCGGATAGAAGCCGCTGGTGGTCATCGTTTCAAAGTAAACCAAACAAGGGCACCGGGCAACTGGACCGCTCCGGGAACTTGGCTTATCTTGGCTTCATGAAAGAGCCTTTCTGGCTGGTTACCGGTGCCACAGACGGTATCGGTTTGGCAACAGCGGGCGGTCTGGTTCGTGCCGGGAGGCCCCTGCTTCTCCATGGCCGAACGCAAGAGAAAGCCGAACGAGCCGCCAACTCGCTCCGCTCCCGTTCTGGAAGCGCCGTTGTCCGGGCTGTCGCCGCCGATTTCACCTCCCTGTCTCAGGTTCGCGTTCTCGCCGACAACCTGCTCCGCGAAGGCGACGAGTTGGCGGGCATTGTTCATAACGCCGGGGCCATGTTCTCGGCTCGCTCGACAACGGCCGATGGGTGGGAGGCCACATGGCAGGTCAACCATCTCGCGCCCTTCCTGCTTCATTCGCTCCTGGAGTCTCTTCTCGTCGAGGGGGCTCGGGTCGTCTGGGTATCGTCGGGACTCCACGCCAGCGGCGACATACCATGGAAGGATATCAACGGCCAAAACGGTTGGAACAGCATCAAGGCCTATAGCAATTCCAAGCTGGCGAACGTCCTGACAGCCCTTAGAATTGCCAGACACCACCCGGCGCAAACTTTGGGTTCGTTTGCTCTTCACCCCGGCGTCATAGGCACAAAGATGTTGAAACAGAACTTCGGAATGGGGGGCCTCAGCCCGGAGGAAGGGGCGAAAACCAGCCTTTTCGCGGCGCTCGATTCTTCTCTCGAAGGTCGAACCGGACTGTACCTCGACCACTCACGGGTCTCGACACCCTCATCGAAAGCCAGCGACCAAGCCCTTGGGGAAGAGCTGTGGAACTGGACGGTCAAAGCGCTGTCAGGTTCTTTCTAGGAAACGTTTTACAGATTCGGTCAATTCGACCGCGGGGACGAAGGCTCTCCTGGTCTCGGGAACAGAGGCCAAAAAAAGACCGCCGTAGTTTTTTCGAACGAGCCGGGTGTCAAGGATAACGACCGCGCCAGAGTCATCGGTGTGGCGGATCAAGCGGCCGAAACCTTGCTTGAACCTGGTTACCGCTTCGGGAAGGCTGAAGTTCATGAAACTGTCGAGGCCGCGCCTCTCCAAATCCTCCATTCTGGCCGAAATGATAGGGTCGGAGGGCACCCGAAACGGCAACCGGCAAAGCACAACAAGACGGAGGGTGTCACCGGGGCTGTCGACGCCCTCCCAGAAACTGTCGGTCGCGAACAGGACACTTGTGATTTCGGCCTTGAACCGCGAAAGCAGTTTTCCACGTTCTTCCTCGCCCTGCCTGTACAGACTGATCCCTTGAGCAGCCAAAACCGGGTGAACCTTGGCGTAGGCGGATTTCAGGCTCTCATAGCTGGTGAAGAGTACCAAGGCACTTCCGCCCGAGGCTCGGATAAGCTCGGGCAGGTAGGCTTCCAGACGACTTTGGTAGCTGTCCTGGTCTGGTGAAGGAAAATCTACGGGGCAACCCGTGAGCACGCGATTGGCGTAGTCAAAGGGCGAAGGGAATATCCCCGACAACCGCCTTTCGGCGTCGACGAGAGGGAGTCCAACCCTTGCCGCCCAAAAATCAAATTCCCCGCGGACGGCCAGCGTGGCGCTGGTCATCAGCACAGTGGCATAAGGGTCGAAGACCGCCTGGACCATCAGCTTGTCGATGGTCAGCGGGGAAATGACAAGCTCCACGTGTGCGTTGCCGAAGCCGTCACGCGAACGGTCCAGCCAGTAGACGCTGCCGGGATCCTGCTCGAACTTTCTGTAGCGGTCGAGGGTCTGACTTAGGGTCTCGAACTTGCGGCCGATGGTTCTAACTTCCCACGCTTCGGCAGGAACCTCTTTTTCCTTTTCCCACACCTCACCTAAGCGCTTGCACAGGTCGGCGAGCTGCAAGATCGGTTTCTGCAGGTCGGATAGCGGCTCAAGAAGGCGTTCCAGAACCCTTGTCCCTTCGTTTCCTGACAGCCTCAAGCTGAAGGCGCCCCCCAAGACTTCCAAAGCCCTGAGATTGAGAGACTCGGTTTTCTCGGTCACCTCGGCCACGAGGATAGGAAACTGACTGAAGTCGATCGAATCGGTGCCTAGGCCCTGCAGGGTCAGGACGACACCGGTGGCTCGGCCGCGACGCTGCCTATAGAGCCGACCGAGAAGCTTCAGCAGAAACGGCCGGCTGAATTCGGAACTGAAGTAGCTCGTTGCACTTTTTTCGATATGATGGGCCTCGTCAAAGATCACCCTCTGGAACGGTGGGAGGACGGCCGTCGCATCTGCGCCGAATCCGTTCATACGAAGCGCCAAATCGGCGAACAAGAGATGATGGTTGGCCACTAGCAGACCGGCTCCTGCGGCTTCTTTTCTGGCACGCCCCAGAAAGCAGGCTTCCTTTTGGGCGCAGCGGGTTCCGTTGCAAACGTCTTGGTCGCTGCAGAGCCGGCTCCAGAGGGCCTCGTCGGGAATGAAGCCAAGTTCCGCGACATCGCCGGTTCGCGTCTGGGCGGACCAATCGGCGATGGCGTTCAGCTGATCTGCGGGAATTGTACTTTCAAACGTCACGTCCTTGAGCTCTTCGGCCAGTCTGTGCGGACAAAGGTAGTTGCGGCGGCCCTTGACCAGGACAGCCTTGACCGCCGTACCCAAGGCCTTCTGAACCAGGGGGATGTCTTTCTCAAAGAGCTGCTGCTGGAGGTTGATCGTCGCCGTGCTCACCACGACCCTTTCCTTGTTTCGATTGGCCCACAACAACGCAGGAACCAAGTAGGCGAAGCTCTTGCCTACCCCTGTGCCGGCTTCGGCCATAACGACGGAGTCTTCATTGAACCCGCGCGTAAAAAGCCGCACGAGGTCGACCTGGCTGGGCCGACTCTCAAAACTGCCCAAGACACGCTGAAAGCTGCCTCCCGGTAAAAGGTGGGCCGCGGCTTCAGCCGTGGGCAATGGATCGACAGGTTTGATGGCTACCGGTTCGCTGACAGCGTAGACATCGGTGACTTCATTGTTGACGATCCAGAAGCCAATGCCTTGCTGGCCCAAACTGCCCGCCACGGACAAATCGGCGCCCGAGGGCAACAGGACCCCGGAAGGATGGTTGTGAATCACCACATCGCCCTGGTTCATGTGGGGCGCCAGAGCAGGAACCATATCGCGGGTTCCCCTCGCTACGGCCTTGATTCGCGCAATTGCCTCGCCGTCCGACGAGACGAAACCGACGAAGAGAACCTCGTTTCCCGAAGCGTCGCGAATTTCTGTCCTCAGGGTATCGAGAACGCCGGCCGCGAATCGATCTTCGAATTTCATCCGGCCAGGTCGGCGACCAACGCCGTCAGAAGCGCCTGAAGCGAGGCTTCGGCTTTCTTGCCGAACTCAACGACCTCGGCGTGGTTGAGTTCAGTCTTGCTGATTCCGGCGGCCAGGTTGGTGCAGACTGAGATCGCCGCCAGCTTGAGACCGCAGGACCTGGCCACGATGGCCTCGGGGACTGTGCTCATGCCAACCAGGGTTGCGCCAAGCAGGCCCGCCATTCGGACTTCGGCCGGTGTTTCATAGCATGGCCCAGTGAAGCCCATGTAGACACCTTCGTCCAGAAAACGCCCGAAGAGGTCCCGGGCAAGGACTTGGATGCGGTTGCGAAGCTCAGGAGTATAGGTTGTGGTCATGTCGAAAAAACGTTCGCCCCACTGGGGGTCGTGCGGCCCGATCATGGGGTTGGTTCCCTGAAAGTTGATATGGTCGTTGATGAGTACAAGTTGTCCCGGAACGTACTTGGGATCGACTCCGCCGGCAGCGTTGGTGAGGATCACGGTCTTGACTCCCCATTTCTTCATCAGAAGAATCGGAAAGACGGTTGAGATCGGGTTCCCCTCGTAAAAATGGAACCGTCCCAAAAAGACCGCGGCCTTCGAACCAACCTTGAGGACGCCTCGATGCCCGGCGACAGTGGGACGCGGAAAGCCCGGGATGTCGTGGTAGTTCAAGCTGACGCCGGGAAACGCGTCTCCTATTCCCGAGAGACCTGATCCCAGGACAATTCCCACCTCGGGCACGGTGTCTGTCTTGGATTTGAGGTAAGCCAAAGCTTGGTCGACGGCAACGGAAATCGCGGGGTCCATAGGTGCTCCTGGGACAAGACTCTTCGACTAAACCATACCCGGTTCGCCCTTCCTTGAGAAGTCTCTCGGCTTGACCCTCGGGGACCATTCCTTTAGCCTTTCGCCATGATTGTGCTGAAATTTGGCGGAACTTCGGTCCAGGACGCGCGTGCCATGAACCAGGTCCTAGACATCACCGTTCCGTATTTGCCGCAAAGTCCTCTACTGGTCAGTTCGGCCATGGCCGGGGTAACCAACCAGCTGGTTTTGTTGGTGGACGCCGTACAGAGACAAGACCCGGCGGCGGCCAATCTGCTGGTTGATCAGCTGGAAAACCGGCACAAGTCTGTTCTGCAAGACTGTTGTCAGGGAGGACCTTTCGAGGAGGGCCGACGGCGAATCGAGGCCCATTTCCTCGATCTCAAGGCCCTGGTCAAGGGTTCGATTCTTCTCAACGAATGCTCGCCACGGGTTCACGACGCAATTTTGGGGATGGGGGAGCTCCTGAGCACAGCCATCCTCCACAGCCTGGCTCTTGAGCGCAGAATCGATGTTCTGCTGCTTGACGCCCGGACTCTTGTGGTTACCGATGACCATTTCGGGGAAGCTGCCGTCTTGGCCAAACCGACCCGGGAACGGATCCGCGACGGTGTTCACCCGAAGGCAGGGGGTTTGCTCATCGTCCAGGGGTTCATTGGAGCCACCGAAAGGGGGGTGACAACGATTTTAGGCAGAGGGGGATCGGACTATTCGGGTTCGCTTTTTGGGGCAGCGCTCGACGCTTCAGAAGTCCAGATTTGGACCGATGTCGACGGCATTATGACGACAGATCCCCGTAAGGTGCCCTCTGCCCGCTCAATTCCGGCAATCACCTACGCCGAGGCGGCCGAGCTCGCCTTTTTTGGCGCCAAGGTGGTTCATCCCGCCGCGATCCAGCCCGCCGTCGAAAAACAGATTCCCGTCCTTGTCAAAAATACCAAGAATCCCTCGCATCCGGGAACCACGATTGGAAGCCAGGCTCCCGGTCTCGGTCTTCGGGCGATCGCCGGGCGAAAAGGGGCAACCTTGGTGACGGTGAGTTCAAGCCGCATGCTCAACGCCTACGGTTTCCTTAGGCGTATCTTTGAGATCTTTGACCGCCATCAGATCAGTGTCGATTTGGTGGCCACGAGCGAGGTTTCGGTCAGCATGACCGTTGAGGACAAGCGCGACCTTGGGGCTCTGGTTGGTGACCTGGAGACTCTGGGGTCCGTTAAGGTCGAACCAGAGGTCGCCATCCTTTGTCTGGTCGGCCAGGAACTTTGGAAGGACAACCGCCTCGTTGCCCGCGTCTTCGAGGCGATTCCGGCGCTTCCCGTGAGAATGATTTCGCTGGGATCTTCAGAGATCAACCTGAGCATGGTGTTGAAGGCCTGTGACCTCGACGCGGCTGTCGCCGCCATTCACCGTGCGTTTTTCGGAACTTAGGGAGGACTAGAATGGACCCCATTTTTGACCGGCTTGGACGGCTGATTCGCTCCTTCGGTTTGGAAACTCATGAGCCCGCCAGCCGGACAACCAGTTCTGATCCTTTCCAGCAGGAAGCGGAAGAGGAGCTTGAGGAATTCCTTCGTACGGGCCGTGAGACCCCCAAAAAATCCTCAACCCAGGGGAGCCGGACCTACCAGCAGCAGCGCCGCCAGGAATCGACGCATCAGGAATCTGGGCAGAAGCCGACCGATCCGGTACTCAGCCAGGCTTATGCGGTTCTAGGAGTTTCTGCCGACGCGTCGTGGGATCAGATCAATTCAGCTCACCGGGCTCTTCTCAAGAAGCACCACCCTGACAGCCACGCGGGGAACGACGCGAATGTCCGAAAGGCGACAGCTCAGTCTCAAAAAATCAACGAGGCCTACCAGGTCCTCAAGAAGCATTTCGGCCGCTGATGAAAACGGAAGGTCTGGTTTCCTGGGCGCAGGCCCGCCCTTTTTTAGAAAAAACCCCTCGGCTGGCCTTTGATCTAGAAGGCGACTTTAATCTTCACCGCTATGGACGGAGAATCTGCCTATTCCAAATTGCGCTTGATGACGGGACGGTGTTTCTGCTCGATCCTCTTGAGGAGGCCAGCGGCCCATCCTTGTGGGAAGGCTGGAAAGACGTGCTCGAAGATCCTTCCAAACCCAAGGTAATCTGGGCGGCGCAGAACGACATCCGGGCGCTCAAAGCCTGTTTCGGCATTCGGCTTCAAGGTTTGTGGGATTTGTTTGATGCTTCCTGCTTGGCCGTAACGCCACGACCTTCGCTGCCTCTGCTAGTCGAGAGTTTCTTGGGAGTGACCATCGAGAAGGCCGAGGCCCTGCAGACCAGTGATTGGAGCGCCAGGCCTTTGTCTGCCGAACAGCTCTTGTATGCGGCCCAGGATGTCCGCTACTTGCTAGCCCTCGCCGACAAGATTGACCCTCTCCTTGACGAGAAAAAAAAACGGGAACCCTTCCTGGCTCGCATGCAGACAGCCGAAGACTACGTATTTGCCGAACACGCCCAACCGTGGAGACGACTCAAGGGCGCCAGCGCCCTGGTTGGCGAAGAACTTGACAGATTGGAGGTTGTCTGGAAAAGGCGCGAGGCCCTGGCAAGGCGGCTCGACGTGGCACCATGGCGGCTGCTTCCCCATGACGAACTTTTGCATTGGGCCAGAGCGGGGAGCTTCTCGGAAAATTTTCCGGTTGACCCCCTTTCGGTGGCCGAGTAGTATTAATTTCGTGATGAGTGATTCTGACCAGAGCGATCAGCAACAAGCGATTCATCTCCTAAAGAATGAGATATCGATTCTTCAAGAGAAGAATCTCAAACTTTCCAAGAAGATAGAGCTTCAGAGCCAAAGACACCGCGAGATTGAAACTCGCCTTAATGTGCACCCGGTTTCCGGACTGCCGACGCATTTTCGCATGGACCAAGACGTCCCGGTGCTTCTTGAAAAATGGAAGACCCAAACCGATCTGAAAGTCGCGTTCCTTTTGATTCAGCTTGACACCAAGTTTGAGATGATCAAAAGAACGCTGAAAGCAAGCGTAGCCGAGTGGATCCTCTATCAAATCAGCGAACGCCTTCGGGAAGCGGCTGGAAGCGACGGTTGGCTTTACCACACCCGCGACAATGAATTCTTGCTCCTGCGCCCTTTTGACTCCTCGGGTGACCTTCGGCTGCTGATGAGGAGTGTCAGCGCCAAAGTGGCAGAACCTCATCTGTTTTCTGGTTTCAACCTCATGCTGGGGGGACACACGGGAGTCTGCCAGTTTCCCCAAGACGGCACCGAAAAATCGGAACTTCTTCACTACGCGGACGTGGCCCTGGGTTTTGCCCAGGAACAGAAGCTTCCTTCCACGGTCTACAGGGCAGACCTGGAAGACCGGGTCGTCGAAAGGATGGAACTTCAGAACGCGATCATCAAGGCGATCGAAGCGCCGGCGATGCGCGAGATTGGCCATCAGTTTGAACTGTTTTTCCAACCCAAGGTCTCGCTAACGTCATTTGGACCCGAGGGCGCCGTCGTCGAGTCGGTGAGCGCTGAAATGCTCATGAGGTGGAATCACCCTTCCAAAGGTTCGATTTCTCCTTCCCGCTTTATCCCTGTTGCCGAAGAAACCGGATTGATCATGCCCATTGGTAAATGGAGCTTGTATCAGGTCGTAAGAAAGCTCCAAAGCTGGCGGGGAACCGTTCTGGGCGACCTGTCGGTCTCGGTCAACATATCGCCCCGTCAGTTCCGGTCGTCAGAGCTGGTTGAATTGTTGGGCAGGCACCTTGAGGAAGATTCTTCTCTCGCGGAGAAGCTTGTTCTCGAAGTCACCGAAACCAGTCTCTTTGAAGATCCGCTTCTGGCCATCGAGAGTCTGTCGAAGTTCAAGCGGCTTGGACTCAAGATTTCTGTCGATGATTTCGGCACGGGCTATTCGTCGTTGAGCCATCTTCATAAGTTCACCCTCGACGAAATCAAGATCGATCAGTCGTTCATTCAGGGGTTTCCCGAAAATGCCCAAGACGTGGCCATCATCCGTTCCCTGGCGTCGATCGCAAAGGAACTGAACCTCAACCTTGTCGCTGAAGGTGTGGAACGCCGGGTTCAAGTGGAGCAGCTGTTTCTCCTCGGGTGCCGCACGTTTCAAGGCTTTGTGATGGCCCACCCCATGCGCGAAGACGAACTGATCCAGTTTGTCGCCGATCTGGCGGCCAAAAATTGGATCTTCAATCCTTGAACGATTCCAAGAAGGCCTGATAGAGCTCGTCGACCTTTTCTCTGAACTCTTCGGGCGCTTCTAGGTGCCCCCATCCTTCCGCCACCTGTTCCGCGTAGCCCCACAACGCTTCGCCGTGGCGGACAACTTTGCACGGAATTCCTTCTTGAGCCAGGAGTTCCCCGAACAGCGAGGCCTGGACGGCGTTGTCCAAGGGCCAAGCCCAGTCTGCAGTGTCGAAAAACATCAGCCCTCTCCTTGACCGTCATCGTCGGTCGAGCCTGTCTTGACGAATTTGGCCCCGTTGGTTTCCTTGGCCGTAAGCCGGACGCCGAGGGCCTTGACTCCCTTGACCAGGAATTTGTTGACGGGAAATGTCTCTTCAAGAACCCGAAGAAGGGGTTTTTGTTTGTAGTCGAGGTGGACACTGACGTTTTCCTTGGTAGTCAGCTTCAGGAACAGCGCTTTTTCGGGAAGGATTTCGTATTCCTTGTCCAAAATGTAGCCGTCGATCTGAAACCGCTTGAGGTACACGGCGCCTGTCTCGACATCTTTGTAAAGCACCGAAAACACAACCTTTTCCAACTCTTCCTTGTCGGCGTCCCAGATTCCCAGTATCCCCTTTCCCACAAATTTCTTCTCGGGAACCCTCACAACGGTATATTTGAGGTCCTTATGGAGGAGCAGGACCTTGTCGAGCTCGGAAACTTCCATCTGAATTTCGCCGCCGGGAACGCCCCACCCGAGGTAGCCGGTTGCCTTGTCATAGCGAAGTTTCTTGTCACGGATCATGACGTCTTTGGCCGCGAGTTTCTTGAAACTTGTGGCCTTGGTGAGCCGGGGAGCCTTGGCCACCGGTTTAGAAAGCAGATCTTCGAGGAAGGCTAGAGCATATTCGGTAAGGTGAGCGAGGTGGTGGAGAATCTCCTTGAGCCGAGCGCGGATGGCTTCGACTTCCTGCCGGTTCTTGTTGATGTCATAGAGTGAAATTCTCCGGATCGGAATTTCTAGGAGGTGCTTGAGGTCGTCGTCGGAGATCGGGCGGATCAGTTCTTTCTTGAAGGGAATGAAGCCCGTCAGAACGGCTTGGTTGACTTCCTCTTGGGTCTTTTTGTCCTCGATTCCTTTGTAGATTCTCTCCTCGATGAAGATCCTCTCGAGAGTTCTCAGGTGAAGCTTGTCTGTGAGTTTGCGCTGCTCTAGTTCCAGTTCACGTTTGAGGATGCCTACAAGGTTCTTGGCGTGGTACTCGATCACCTGGGTGACGGTCATCTGAACGGGAAGGTTTTCGTGGATTACCAGCAGATTGACAGAATGGTTGATCTGACAATCGGTGAAAGCGTAAAGAGCCTCGACAATCTCGTGCGTGTAGACGCCCCGTGGCAGTTTGATCTCGATTTCGACCTTGTTGGTGGTGAAATCGGACAAGCCCGCGATTTTTAGCTTACCCTTTTTGGCGGCGCTTTCGATGCTGGCGATCAGGCTGGCGGTTGTTGCTCCAAATGGCAGTTCACGAACAACGATGCGTTTGTCGTCGCTGGTGTCGAGTTTGGCCCTGACCAGCACGCTCCCGGCACCGTCTCCGTAGAGCGCAGCATCCATAAGGCCGCCTGTGGGGAAATCAGGGAACAACTGAAAGGGCTCGCCGCGGAGGCAGGCCATAAGGGCGCGGATCACCTCGCCGACGTTGTGTGGAAGGATCTTGGTAGCCATGCCTACTGCAATGCCCTCAATCCCCTGCAGAAGAACTACGGGAAGTTTGGCTGGAAAGGTGACAGGCTCGCGGTTTCGGCCGTCGTAACTTTCCACATATTCGGTGATTTCTGGGTTGAAGAGCACTTCTTTGGCCAGCGGAAGGAGCCGGCATTCGATGTAGCGGCCCGCCGCGGCTTCGTCACCCGTGAAGATGTTGCCGAAGTTGCCCTGCCTGTCGATGAACAGGTCTTTCTGCCCCAAGTTGACGAGAGCTTCATAGATCGACGCGTCGCCATGGGGGTGATACTTCATCGAATGTCCGACGACATTGGCAACTTTGTGGAACTTGCCGTCGTCCATCTCTAGCAGAGAGTGGATAATGCGCCGCTGGACGGGCTTGAGCCCATCGTCGAGGTGCGGAATCGCCCTCTCCTTGATGACGTAGCTGGCGTATTCGAGGAAGTTTTCGTTGAAAAGTTTCTGAACGTACGCCATTAAATAAGGTTCTCCATGATGAACTGGCGGCGGGTCGGGGTGTTCTTGCCCATGTAGAAGTCAAGGGTCTCGCCGATGGTTTTGATTGTTTTGATGTTAACGTCGACAAGCCGGATGTCGGTGCCGATGAACTGGCCGAACTCGCTGGGGCTGATCTCCCCCAGTCCTTTGAAGCGCGTCACTTCGGAACCTGTCAGTTCCGTAGTCGCGGCGTCGCGCTCTTTGGCGCTGTAGCAATAGCGTGTTGTCTTCTTGTTTCGCACACGGAACAGGGGAGTTTCTAGAATAAACACCCGGCCTGAGACCACCAGTTCCTCGAAAAAATTCAGAAAGAAACTCATCAGCAGGTTCCGAATATGAAACCCGTCGGTGTCGGCATCGGTGGCAATGACAATCTTCCCGTACCGCAGTGTCTCGACGTCGTTCTCGATGCCCAAAGCCATCATCAGGTTGTAGAGTTCTTCGTTCTTGTAGATTTCCGTCCGTTTCTTGCCGTGAAGATTTTCAGGTTTTCCTCGCAGCGCGTAGATCGCCTGGAGATAAACGTCACGGCAAGTCACCATCGACCCGGCCGCGGACTGACCCTCGGTGATGAAGATCATCGATCCAGCGCCCTTCTCGCCGTCTTCCAAGTGGTACTTGCAGTCCTTGAGCTTGGGAATGTTGAGCGCAATCTTCTTGGCGGCTTCCTTGGCCTCTTTCTTGACGGAGTTCAGTTCCTTGCGGAGCTTTTCGTTCGAGATGATCCGATCTTTCAACACCCGCGCGGTATCCGGGTTTTTGTGGAGGAAATCCACCACAGCCTCTCTGACTTCCTGCAAAATCCAGGTCCGGATGTCGGTGTTGCCCAGCTTGTTCTTGGTCTGACTTTCGAAGATCGGGTTTTTTATTTTGACCGCGACGGCCGCGGCGATGCCCTCTCTCACATCGAGACCGTTGTAGGTCTCCTTGAAGAAATCGTTAATTCCCTTCAGCTGAGCCTCGCGGAAAGCCGACAGGTGTGTTCCGCCGTCAGACGTGTACTGTCCGTTCACAAAGCTGAAATAGGTTTCGCCGTAGCTTTCGGTGTGGGTGAAGGCAAATTCGATCTGCTGGCCTTTGTACCAGGTGATCGGGTACGCCATCTTGTCGCCGATCTCGGCACCCAAAAGGTCGAGCAGGCCGTTCTTGGCCTCGAACTTCTCTTTGTTGAAGTACAGTTTCAGTCCAGAGTTGAGGCAGGCATAATTCCACATTCGTTGCTGGATGAACTCGGGGTTGAATTTGAACTCGCCGAAGATGTCCCGGTCGGGAACGAACTCGACATAGGTGCCGTTGGGTTCGTCGCTCTTGCCGGTCTCTTCCCCGAGAAGTTTTCCCTGGCTGAAGACAGCCTGAAAAAACTCCCCGTCCCTGTAAGACCGAACCAGAAAATGACTGGAAAGCGCGTTGACCGCCTTGGTGCCCACGCCGTTGAGACCCACGGAAAATTGGAACACATCGTCGTTGTACTTAGCGCCAGTGTTGATAATCGACACCGCGGCCACGACTTTCCCCAAGGGGATGCCGCGCCCAAAGTCGCGGATCGACGCCTTTTCACCTTCTAAAACAACATCAATCCTTTTACCGAACCCCATGATGTACTCGTCAATGGAGTTGTCCACAACTTCCTTGAGGAGAATGTACACACCGTCGTCGAGGTTGGAGCCGTCGCCGAGACGGCCGATGTACATGCCTGAGCGCAAACGGATGTGTTCCAGCGAACTGAGGGTTTTGATGGTGCTTTCGTCGTAAACTGCGGGCAGATCGTTCTTGGTCATGAATTACCTTTTTTGGGATTACCGGCGGGGACTGAGAAGCTGAAGCTCCCGAACGCCGTTCTGGATTGTGGCGTGGAGACGGTCGGCCAACGCGTCTTCCTCAGGACCGGAAAGGCCCTTGGTGTCGACGGGCGGGTGAAATTTCACGCCTATCCAGGTAGGGTTCGGGTAGCCGGGCCGCTCGAGAATTCGGTAGGAACCGTGAATGGAAACAGGAACTGCAACGGCCCGAGATTTGGTGGCAAGCTTTACCCCACCCTTGCGGAACGGAAGCATGTCGGGGCCCTTGCTCCGCGTTCCCTCGGGAAAGATCACCATGGGGTAACCCTTCTTAACGCGTTCGGCGCCGTAGAGAATGGCTTTGAACCCATCCTTGAGACTGTTCCTTTTGAGAAAATAGCAGCCCAGGAACACCATCCAGGTCCGAACGATGGGAATACGCTTGAGTGAATCCTTGGCAATAAAACCAACGGCTTCGGGGGTTGCCGCCATCATGGTGAGGATGTCCGCGTAGGCCTGGTGGTTTCCGATGTAGCAGTAGGGTCGTCCCACAGGGATATTGTTCCGACCTTCGATGTGAAGCTTTGTGCCTGTGCTGAAAAGGAGAACTCGGGCGATGATGCGGCTGATGGCCCCCAAGTAGAAATGGGCCTCGCGGTCACGGCCCAGGAGTTGAAGGAAAACTAAAGGAATGAAAACCACCATATAGAGACTTATGGTTAGCCAGAACGCCAAGCCGTACACGATCGAGTAGAACAACATTGGCGCCTCCCAAACCATCACTATACAGTCCCCTGGATTCTTGTCAATTTACCCGGTAGATTAGTCGTCTCGGAGGACTCATGCGCATTCGCTACAACGCCCCGTTCACCCTGACCTTTTCCTTGGCCTGCGCGGCCGTTCTGGCGCTCAACCAGTACGTGATGCCCACCCTGATTCGCGATTGGTTCACAGTTGGCGGACAAGGAAGCTTTCACGCTGGCAATTGGGTTTCCTACCTTCGTCTTTTCAGCTACACCCTGGGTCATGCCGATTGGAACCATCTTTACGGGAATCTGATGTTCATTGTTCTGCTTGGCCCGATTCTTGAGGAAAAGTACCAGACCCCGGCGCTCCTGATCATGGTACTGATCACCGCCCTGGTGACCGGAATTGTCAACGTGGTCTTTTTTCCAACGGGGCTGGTGGGAGCTTCGGGAATCGTGCTCCTGATGATTCTTCTTGTCAGCTTCACCAATATCCGTGCGGGTGAGCTACCTTTGACCTTTGTGGCCATCTTGGCCCTCTACTTGGGGAAAGAAGTTCTGGACGCCTTCAAGGCCGACAATATCAGCCATTTTGCTCACATCGTGGGTGGCGTCTGCGGCAGTATTTTCGGTTTCGTTGCCTTGAGGTTCCAAGACCCCCCAAAAACACCGTCCCGGATATAGAATACTTAACGAAAGATCAGCTCTGTCGCCAAGTCGGCGCCCAGGTCCGTGCGTTTCCAGGCTTTTGGTCTGGGAGTTTGAGAAAGAACGCGGTGGCCGAGGTCGCCGACGGCTTCGATTCCCTTGCCCATAAGAAACGGGGCCGTAACGACAATCACTCTGTCGGCAAGGCCGCCGGCCAGGAACGCCGTCAGAATCGCCGCGCCGCCCTCGACAAACAAGGTTTCGACTCTTTTTCTGGACAAGTGCTCCAGCAGCGAATTCAAGTCCAGCCCGCTCGGTGCCTCCGCAAGCGTAAACACTTCGAGCCCGGCGTTTTTCAGAGCAGTTCGGCGCTCAAAAGGCGCCCGTGAGGAACAATAGATCCAAGTGGGTGCCTGATCGAGGCTGGTAGCCACTGCAGAGCCGAGTGGAATTCTCAACTTGGAGTCGAGAACCACCCTGATCGGGTTTCTTCCCCCAGGAATCCGGCAAGTGAGGCGCGGGTTGTCCCTCAAGACGGTCCCGATCCCCACCAGGATCGCCTGGTTGTCGCGCCGAAGCTCGTGGGCGAAAGTGAGGCTTTCGGGGCCACCGATCCATTGGCTGTCTCCGTCGAGAGTCGCCAGGCGGCCATCAAGGGTCTGGGCCCAACTCAGGGTCACATAAGGGCGCTTCACTGGCACCTCCTGGCACCAAGATGCCTCCTGCGTAGAAAAAAGTCGACCTTCCCGGCGTGGACTTTCGTGCCGCGCTACCGTATTTTTTGCTCGAGGAGCACGGCATGATTGAATCGGCCTACCGGAACCTGGACAGGAAACTACGAGGACGTCCCGACTTTCTCCCCGAAAGCGAATATCTGAACAGTTCGGAGTCGGAAGAAACTATCTTGGTGGCTCGGGCACACCTACCCACGGTTCACGGTGACTTTGAGATTGTAGGTTTCTACGAACCAGCGACAGGAAAGGAACATACAGCCATTGTGCGCGGCGATGTTTCTGGAAAGACCGACGTTCCCCTCCGCCTGCACAGCCAATGCCACACCGGCGACGTTCTGGGCAGTCTGCGCTGCGATTGCCAGGCCCAGTTGGAGTTTGCCCTCGATTTCATAGGCACGCAGGAACTGGGCGTCGTCCTCTACATGATCCAAGAAGGGAGAGGCATAGGACTGCTTAACAAGATCAAGGCTTATCAGCTTCAGGATCTTGGTCTGGACACCATCGAAGCCAATGTCTACCTCGGTTTTTCCCCCGACTCGCGGAGCTACTCCACTGCGGCCGCAATGATTCGCCTCCTCGGTATCGGAAGCATCGCCTTGTTGACGAACAACCCGGAAAAGATTCAAGGTTTGGAAGCCGCCGGGATTTCGATCACGCGGCGAATACCCTTAGTGATTCCCGAAAACCCCCACAACAAGGGGTATTTGGCTACGAAGAAAAATAACATGGGGCACCTTTTTTAGGGTCTCTACAGGAGCGGCGCTATGGAATGGAAGGCAAGTCACATCTTGGTGAAAGACAGGAACCTTGCGCAGAATCTGCTGGTTCGGATCAAGCAGGGAGTCTCGCTGGAGTCATTGGCGAGGGAGTACTCAACCTGCCCGTCCAAAAGCCAGGGCGGTGACCTTGGGTGGTTCGGGCCGGGCAAGATGGTACCCGCCTTCGAATCGGCGGTGAAACGCCTGGGGGTAGGAAGCGTCAGCGATGTCGTTCAGTCTTCTTTTGGTTACCATGTCATCAAAGTCACGGGAAAAAGGGACTAGCCTCTGGCCGGAATCCTGTCCCGGTGCGACCGGGCGGCTGGTGTCTTTGAGCTCGAAATCGAGCGCGAAGACCTAGACTACCAGCTGGGGGACTGCACCCTGCTCATCCGTGGTGCCGGCATCGATTCGAGGCCCTACAGCTTCTCGTCGCACCCCGACGAGCCGGTGTTGAGGTTTCTGATCAAGACTTTAGGAGGCTCTGATCCTGGTTCAACCTTCAGCGGCTGGCTGGCCTC
>CAYYUZ010000055.1:19200-23450 GCA_964475005.1 uncultured Spirochaetales bacterium | reverse complement strand
GGGAATCTTGAGGACCTCGAATCCCTGACCCTGTTGCGGGAGTATTTCCGCGACGCTGAAAAGAACTTAACGGAGGAAGTGAAATGACCCTTCAAGAACTACGAGCGATGCGCGAACAGGGCCAAAAGGCCATGGACCGCCGCGTGGGCGGCGACAAGAGCATCGAAATCATCGTCGGTATGGGAACCTGCGGGATCGCCGCCGGGGCCAAGGAGGCTCTCAATGCCTTCGTCGACGAGCTCAACAGCAAGGACATCCGCAACGTGGTCATCAAGCAGGTCGGTTGCATGGGCTTCTGCCATTCCGAACCGACCGTCGAGATCAAGATGGCCGGAATGCCCGACATCATCTACGGCAACGTCGACGCCGAAGTGGCTCGAAAGATCGTCCACAGTCACATCCTTGAGAAGAAGCTCGTCGACAAGCATGTCTTTGACCGGCCAGCACGGGACATTTTGAAACAAACTACTGGGAAGGAGAAGTAAGCCATGGCGCTGAATAACTTTTGTCTGGTTTGTGGCGGAACAGGCTGCGAATCGAGCAAGGCCGATGAAATCTTCAAGAATCTGAAGAAGTCCGCCGAGGCGCATGGCATCGCGAACCAGGTACAGGTCGTCAAGACCGGCTGTTTCGGGTTCTGCGAAAAAGGCCCCATCGTCAAGATTCTCCCCGACGAGAGCTTCTACGTCGAAGTGAAGCCCGAAGACGCCGAGAAGATCGTTGCCGAGCATTTGGTCAAAGGCCGGCCGGTCAAGAGTCTCCTTTACAAGACCGCCGACCAGATCACCGCGAAGACGGAAGAGGACATCCAGTTCTATCAGAAGCAGATTCGCATCGTGCTTCGCAACTGCGGCATCATCAATCCCGAAGACGTCAATGAGTACATCGCCCGCGACGGCTACCTAGCCCTCGAAAAGGTCTTGTTTGAAATGACCCCAGAGGCGGTCATCGAAGAACTCAAGAAGTCCGGGCTCAGAGGTCGCGGCGGCGCTGGGTTCCCCACCTGGTTGAAGTGGTCTTTGACACGCAAGACTCCCGCCGATCAGCGCTACGTCATTTGTAACGCCGATGAAGGCGATCCTGGCGCTTACATGGACCGCTCCACCCTCGAAGGTGACCCCCACTCCGTGCTTGAGGCCATGACCATTGCTGGATTCGCCCAAGGGGCTAGCCAGGGATTCATCTACATCCGTGCCGAGTATCCCTTGGCCATCCATCGGCTCGAAGTGGCCATGAAGCAAAGCCACGAGATGGGATTGCTTGGCAAAAACATCCTTGGGTCTGGTTTTGACTTTGACCTTGAAATCCGCCTTGGAGCCGGCGCGTTCGTGTGCGGCGAAGAAACGGCTTTGATCCAATCGATCGAAGGCAAGCGTGGCATGCCCGTTCCCAAGCCTCCGTTCCCCTCTGTGAGCGGATTGTGGGGCAAGCCTACCAGCATCAACAACGTTGAAACCTATGCCAACGTCCCGGTGATCATTACCAAGGGCGCCGACTGGTTCTCAAGCATTGGAACCGCGACGAGCAAGGGCACCAAGGTGTTCGCTCTCACCGGTGCCATCAACAACTCGGGTCTTGTCGAAGTCCCGATGGGGACGACGCTGCGCGAAATTGTCTACGACATCGGTGGTGGCATCCGCGGCGGAAAAGGCTTCAAGGCCGTGCAGTCCGGGGGACCTTCAGGCGGTGTGCTTCCCGCCAGCAGCCTCGATACTCCCATCGACTATGAAAGTCTGACCAAGATCGGTTCGATGATGGGTTCGGGCGGTTTGATCGTTCTCAGCGAAGACGACTGTATCATCGACGTCGTGAAGTTCTACTTGGACTTCTCGGTGGAAGAAAGCTGTGGAAAGTGCGCTCCCTGCCGCATCGGCGGTCGCAAGCTCCTCAACATCCTCACCAAGATTTCCAAAGGCACCGGCACTCTCGAAGACATCACGACCATGGAGCAGATCGGGTTCGCCATGCAGCGTGCCAGCCTCTGCATGTTGGGCGGTACGACCCCCAACCCCATTTTGTCGACCATCAAGTTCTTCAAAGACGAGTACCTAGAACACATCGAACAGAAGAAGTGCCGCGCCGGGAAGTGCAAGGATTTGGTGACCTACACCATCATCAAAGACAAGTGCATTGGTTGTACGGTGTGCGCTCGCAAGTGTCCGGTCAACTGTATCGCCGGCGAGCGCAAGTTGCCCCATGAAATCGACCAATCGAAGTGCATCAAGTGCGGCGCGTGTTTCGACAGCTGCAAGTTCGGCGCCGTGCTGGTGTCGTAAGGGAGAAGAAGGAACACCATGAACACCGTAAACATCAAGATTAACGGCAAGCCGGTTACTGTTCCGGCAGGCATCAACGTCCTCAAAGCGGCCAAGTCGGCCGACACCAAGATTCCCGCGCTGTGTGCCCACCCCGACCTCAAGGCTTGGGGCGCGTGCGGTATCTGCGTGGTCAAGGTTGAGGGCTCACCCAAGATGGTTCGCGCCTGCACCACCGAGGTGGTCGAGGGCCAGAACTACATCACTCACGATCCCGATATTGTGGAGACTCGCAGGACGACGCTGGAACTTATCTTGTCAAACCACCCCAACGAATGTCTGACCTGCGCCCGCAACGGCTGCTGCGAACTTCAGTCTATCAGCGCCGAGTTCGGCATGAGAGAGGTTTCGTTTGCCAAGAACCTTCGCAACCTTCCCGATGACCTTTCGACACCCTCGGTACAACTGCACCCGAATAAATGTATCGGCTGCGGTCGGTGCGTGTTGGTCTGTCAGCAGATGCAAGACGTTTGGGCCCTTGAGTTCCTCAACCGCGGCGACGACACCCGAATCGCACCCGCTGGCGACGTGACCCTGGCCGAAAGCCCTTGTATCAAGTGCGGCCAGTGCTCTGCGCATTGCCCTGTCGGAGCGATCACCGAAGTCGACGAAACCCGCAAGGCCTGGAACTACCTCAGAGACAAGACCAAGCACGTGGTTGTTCAAATCGCTCCGGCCGTTCGTGTTGCGTTGGGCGAAGAGTTCGGACTGGAACCTGGAACCATCGTGACCGGCAAGATCTACGCCGCATTGCGACGTTTGGGATTTGCCAAGGTTTTTGATACCAACTTTGCCGCCGACCTGACGATCATGGAGGAGGCCAGCGAGTTTGTTCAGCGGTTCACTACCGGCGGCGAGCTCCCCCTGATCACTTCCTGTTGCCCCAGCTGGGTTGACTACCTTGAGAAGTACCATACCGACATGATTTCAAACTTCTCTACAGCGAAGAGCCCCATGATGATGATGGGCGCCATGGTCAAAACCTACTATGCCGAACAGGCGAAGATCGACGCCAAGGACATTGTGTCGGTGGCGATCATGCCCTGTACGGCCAAGAAATATGAGATTCAACGCTCGGACGATATGCGCAGTTCGGGAACCGCTGATGTTGACTTGTCTCTGACGACTAGGGAGCTGGCCCGGATGATCAAACAGGCTGGTATCGATTTCGCCAGTCTTCCTGATGAACCCGACGACAGTCCTTTGGGCATTTATACAGGCGCCGGTACGATATTCGGCGCCACAGGTGGCGTCATGGAAGCCGCTCTTCGGACTGCCTACTTCATGGTCAGCGGAAAGAACCTTGGCAAAGTCGACATTGAAGCCGCTCGAGGAATGGAGGGCGTTAAGGTCGCCAGCGTGAAGATTCCAGCGGGCGGCAAAGAAATCGAGGTCAAGTTCGCCGTGGCTCACGGTATGGCCAACGTCAGAGATGTCATGGATCAAGTGAGGGCTGCCAAGGCTGCCGGAAAGGAACTTCCCTTCCACTTCATCGAAGTCATGGCTTGCCGCGGTGGTTGCATCAGCGGTGGTGGTCAGCCCTATGGCTCGACTGACGAAGTGCGTGCCAAGCGGACGGCCGGCATCTACAAGGACGACAAGGCTTCGGCCATTCGGCTCAGCCATGAGAATCCTTCGATTCAGGCGCTTTACAAGGATTTCTTGGGCAAGCCCTTGTCGGAAAAATCCCACCATTTGCTGCACACCCACTACACTCCACGGCCGTTGTACGTGAAGTAAGTTCATCCCTTCGGGGTAGAAAGGAGCCACCACAAGGTGGCTCCTTTTTTTGGGCCGATTGACAGTGCACACCGCATTGACCGAAACTGCGACTATGAGGCTTTTAGAAATCGTTCTGGTTTCGCTGTGGGCAATATCGCTTCTCGAAGGCTTTCTCGCCAAGGGGCGCCGAAGTTGGTGGTCAGTCCTGTGGGG
>CAYYUZ010000055.1:0-19100 GCA_964475005.1 uncultured Spirochaetales bacterium | reverse complement strand
GCTCCGGTGGCCGCCAGGGCCCAGGGCTTTCCTGACTTTTTCCTCAACCAGTATTCCCTGACCAAGACCCACGCTCAACCGGAAGCCCCCCTTGCCGCTTCGGGTGGTCCTTTTCCGGTCCTCCTCTTTTCTCCCGGCTACGGCATGATCGTCACCGCGAACACCGCCCAGGCTGAAGACCTCGCCAGCCACGGCTATGTGGTCTTCGGTATTGGACATCCCTATCAGAACGCAGTTGTCTACCCCGACGGCCGGGTCGTGCTGCCAATCAACGAAGACAAATGGCAGAAACTTTCTCCCGGTGAAATCGAGGCCCGCAACCACAAAGCCAGCGAACTTCGGCAAGCTGCAACGGCCGCGACCGACCCAGCCTTGAAAATGTCGCTCGCCGAGCAGGCCATGGCACTCTACCCCGTACTCGAGGCCAACTCCCGTCTCTGGACCGACGACAGCCGCTTCGTCCTCGACCAAGTTGTGGCTCTCCAGACCGGTTCCTCGCGGTTTTCGGGGCATTTGGATCTGGAACGGGTCGGCGCCTGGGGCCAGTCTTTCGGCGGTTCAACGGCCGGCCTTCTGATCTTGAACGATCCTCGTGTACGGGCCGGCGTCAACCTTGACGGCCAGCAATGGGGCTTGCACGGGCAACCCTTGTCCCGGCCGTTTCTTCTAATGGCGACCGACACTGGCGGGAAGGCCGACGCCGGGACACCCATGTACGACGCCTCGCCCGGTCCTTACTACGTTCTGTGGATCAAAGGGACGACGCATCAAAATTACACAGACCTCTCGTTGGTTTCGCCCCTGTTTCCTCTACTGGGGTTCTTGGGTCCCGTCGAGCCTGGACGTTTGGAATCCTTGCTGAATCAATATCTTGTAGGATTCTTCGATCAGACGCTCCGGGGAGTCAGTTCTCAACTTCTGCAAAAGCCTGTCCAAAACCGCGAATATGAACTACGAGTAAGGAACCCGTGATAAAAAAGGCCGACCCCGCAAGGGTCGGCCTTTTCGTTGGAAAAGAGGTCTTGAGTTTTGCGTAGCAAAACTCCGAGGCGTTTGGGCTTTGCCCGAACGCCTAGAACTGGAACGCGTCCAAGAGGTCGTGCGCTTTGGCGTCACGATCGTTCAGCGGCTTGAGATTCCATCGGGTTTCGATGAGCCTCAGGATCGAGGTCGTGTCGTAGATACCGTGGTTCACCGTGCCTTTCTTGGCAAAGGGCGTGATGAGGATGGTAGGGACACGACTTCCCGGACCCCAGCGATCGACTTTCGGCGGGGCCACGTGGTCCCAGCGTCCGCCGTTTTCGTCGTAGGTGATAATGATGGCGGTGGTACCCCAGGCTGGGCTGGCCTGGATCGCGGCCACCAAGTCGGCTACGTGCTGCTGACCCTTGGCGAGGGTCGCGTAACCTGGGTGTTCGTTTTCGTCCCCCAAGGGTTTCACGAACGACACGGCGGGAAGGTCGCCTTGACTGAGGGCTGCCAGGAATTCGGATTCATCTTTAAGGTGGTCTTTT
Organism: uncultured Spirochaetales bacterium; assembly: GCA_964475005.1. Classification (GTDB taxonomy): domain Bacteria; phylum Spirochaetota; class Spirochaetia; order JABEVK01; family JABEVK01; genus JAIFLN01. The sequence continues at coordinate 17,586 of CAYYUZ010000055.1, read as the reverse complement.
CTAGCCTGAGTGCCATCGGCGTACTTGGCGAAGAAGGCGAAGGCCTGGTGATGATATTGGAACAGCGGCGAGGGATGGCCGGCCACCGCGTCGTTCCAGCCGCCCGAGTACCACGCCCACGCCAGACCTTTTTCCGAAAGGCGGTCGCCGATCGTTTCGTAGGTTTGGTTGGGAATCAGGGTCGCTGCGTCGGCGTTGGCGGGGTGGGGTGTGTTGACCGTGAACGAGGTGTTCACAACGAAACCGTCTGGCGTCACCACTTTGTCGGCAACAGTCATTCCCGCGGCGTCGGGGGGAGTGGCGACCATCCCAGCTGGAGCATTCGGGAACACCGGGGCCCGCGCGGCGACCAGGAACTGGTGGTTCAGGAAAGAGCCGCCGAAGGCTCCCATAAAGAAGTGGTCAAACAACACGTACTGCTGTGCCAGCTTGCCCTCGGGCAGATTCGTGGCGTCGTAACCGCTCATCACCAGCCCGCCGTTGTCGCTCCAAGTCACAAACTTGTCATTCTTCCCGCCATCGATTTGAAGCTGGTTCGTGTAGAACCGGTGAACCAAGTCGCCGGTGAGCGAATCGGCCGCTTCGTAAGGCGTCACATCGTAGGGCTTGAGCAGAGACCCCAGGTCGGCCTGGGCAAACGCCGGGTCGGGTTTCCCGCCGATTTGGGGGACTGGGGCTTGTGACAGGACCGAACCGTCTTTGGCTTTTTGCGTCAACGAAGCTGCCGAGGCCTTTGAGAGGCCGTCGGCTCCGGGGAAGTGACCGTAGAGGCTGTCGAAACTCCAATTTTCCTGGTAGATCACGACAATGTGATCAATGTGCGACTGAAACGCCCTGGTCTTGGCGGACTCGACCTGGGCACTAAGCGGAAGGGCGGCCAAGAGGCCGAGGCCCACCACGAGGAAGCGAACGAACATAGGGATCTCCTTTTCTGGGATTCCCTGCAAGAATCTAGAATCCTGTGCGGACTAGTCAAGAATTGACGGCGGAATTGACAGGGTTTTCACAATTCTAGTCTTCAAACTCAACGAGCAGCCCCCGGCTTCTCAGCGTTTCCATCGGTTCGGCATCCCAACCGCTCCTAAGTCTTGAAATGGCCACGCGCAGGGTCTCTGCTTCTTTCTGGAGGTCGGCAATTTGTTGTGTCAGGCCGAGAATGACCTCGATGCCCTCTTTGTTGATCCCCAACGCTTGGTGAAGACCGATGATCCTTTTCAGCCTGTCAATCGTTTGAATCTCGATCGCAGGATCGTCGTCCCCGATCGTTTGGTAAAGACCGAAATCGGCCCACTCGAGCATCACCGCGACATCGACGCGCGAATAGGCACTGACTTCGCGCAGGGAGATTCTGGTCCTGTTGCTCATGTCCGGGCTCCTTCGACCGTCTCGTTTCGTAGCGCCGCCAACTGTCTCAGCAAGGTTTGTTCCTCGGGAGTCAGGTGCTCCGGCAAGCGGAGTTCGACCTTCAAGAAAAGATCACCGTGACTTCCCGGCTTGCCATACCGGGGAAAACCCTTCCCCCTCAATTTGAAGACCGTGCCATTCTTCGTCTCAGGGGGAATCTTCAGCTTGAACTTGCCGGAGATCGTCGCGACCTCAAGGGTCGATCCCAAAAGGGCCGTGTAGAGGCCGACAGGAATGGTTTTGTAGAGATCGGCACCTTCCAGGAGGTACTCGGGATGAGGCGCCAGAACAAAGGTGAGATACAGATCGCCGACTTCGTCGGGTCGAGATCCGACGCCACCCTTCCCGGTAACCTTGATGGACTGTTTGTCCCAGATTCCGGGCTTGAGCGTAAGCCGGATGGACCGATTGGCCACCGAGATGACTTTCACGCCACCGTGGTAGGCGTCCTCAAGGCTGATGGTGAGTTCGGCATGAAGGTCAAGGGAACGTCTTGTCGAATTTCTTGTCTGACCAGAGCTTCCTTTGAAGAGGTTTTGGAAGAATTCAGAGGTGCCGTCTTCGCCGAAGAGGTCTTCCCAGTTCGTGGCTCCCGCCCCCGAAGAACCGCCTGGTGGCGCAGAATATTTGGACCAGTCAAAATGCGTTCGTTGGTCGGAGTTCTTGTATTGTTCCCACTCTGAACCGATGGAGTCGTACTTCTTTCGTTTCTGGTCGTCGGACAAGACCTCATAGGCCTCGCTGATCTCGGCGAACTTAGCTGTTGCGTTCTTGTCGGCCACGTTGACGTCGGGGTGGAATTGGCGCGCCAGCTTGCGGTATTGCTTCTTGATCTCTTCCGCTTGGGCGGTCTTTGGCACGCCAAGAGTCTTGTAATAGTCCTTGTATTCCACACTTGGGTTTCCTTAAGGCACCCACCTCAAAGATACGACTTCCCGTTTGCGGGGTCCATCCTCCGTCCAGAAGCTCGGGGCCGGTTTGTTGATTACTTGCTGGAATCCCCGTATCTTATCGGTATTACCAAGCTTGGTTCTGTCCCAGCTGGGTTCCGGCCTCCCAGCGGCCAAGGAGACCGAACCTGTTCAACATCCTGTCCCTTGTCATTCTGCCACCGGCAGATCAGCGTTCTCGTTCGAAATCCGTCGGTTGTTGCCGTGACTGAGAAACCGCTTGTCTTGCTCGTGGATGACCAAACCCAGAACACTGACCTCCTTGAGGCCCACCTCATGCCCCTTGGCTACGAAGTCCTCATTCGAGCAAGCGGCGAAGAGGCTCTTGAGGCTATCGCTTCTCATTCTGTCGATCTTGTCCTTCTTGACGTCATGATGCCCGGAATGGACGGCTTCGAAGTCTGCCGCCGCATCAAGAAAGATCCCGCCTCGAACTACATTCCTATCATTCTCCTCACGGCCTTGACGAACCTTGAAACCAAGATTTCGGGTCTCGAAGCCGGAGCCGACGACTTTCTCAACAAACCGTTTCACAAGATCGAACTCGTTGCTCGGGTCAGCAATCTGCTAAAAATCAAGTTCCTCCGCGATGACGTAGAACTGAGGAACCAGCTCATTTCCAACATGCTTCACCGCTACGTCAACAACAAAGTGATCGAACAAATTCTTACCAACCCCGACAAATACTCCGAACTTGGCGGACACCGCAAAGAGGTAGCTGTCTTCTTCTGCGACATTCGCGGCTTCACGTCGTTGTCGGAGAATCTCGATGCCGACGAACTGATTCAGCTCCTCAACAGCATCTACAAGGAATTGACCGGGGTCGTGTTCAGGAACAAAGGAACTTTCGACAAGTACATCGGCGACTGCATCATGGCCTTTTGGGGAGCCCCGACCGACGTTGAAAACGAGACCCTTTGGGCGGTCCGCGCCGGGGTCGAAATGCAGGAGGCCTTTTCTCTCCTGCGGCAGGGTTGGCCGGCGGATCTGAAAACCTTGGGCCTGGGTATCGGCATCCATTTCGGTGAAGTTGTGGTGGGAAACATTGGAACCCACGAAGCGATGGACTACACAGTGATCGGTGACGTGGTGAACACCGCGCAGAGGATTGAGTCCGTAGCCCTTCGCGGCCAAATTCTCATCTCGAAAAAGGCCCTGGAACGCGTCAAAGGAGACGGGGTCTTCGAGGCCCTCCCTCCCATTCTTCTCAAGGGGAAAACTGCGCCTGTCGAAATCTTCTCGGTCAAGTCCGTCAAGGCGGACACCGAGCAGAGGCCTAGCTAGCTTTTCACTGTGCCCTCAAAGCAAGAAGGGTCGTGGCGATTGTGGCGACGCCCGAGGCCACGATGAGTCCTAGGGCGACGGTTCGGAAAAGGGCGCTGTTCAGCTTTTTGGTGGCCCAACTCCCCAAAAGTACCCCAACCACGAGGCAAGGGACCATCCACAGGCAAAGCGAAACGGAAGGTCCGATCAAGCCCTCCGAAACGAACCCGCCCACCGTGAAGACGTTCAGAATGAGCGCGTAGGCCGTGATATTGGCTCGAAACGCCCGTTGGGTTGCGCCTTGATTGGTCAAGAAAAGGGCCAGCGGTGGCCCACTCATCGAGATGCTGCCGTTAAGAAAGCCGCTGGCTAGTCCCACCGGTATAAACGCCAAGGTTTCCTTGCGAACGGGGAAGGTCTTGCCCGTCAGAAAAAGAAGGGCGACCACCAGGATAACGACACCGGCGAAAAGTTTGACGACGGCCGAATCTAGAACGACCAGCGAATACACGCCTAAGGGCGTTGCCGCCAGGCTCGCAAGGATAAGGACAACGATCTTGCGGAGTTGAACGTCTCGAAAACAGGTGCCCAGGATGAGGATATTGGTGACCAGACTGAGGAGGACCACGAGTGGAACGACCTCCTTGATCGGTAGCATCAACGCGAGGACGGGCACCGAAAGCAGAGCGAAGCCAAAGCTGGTGAGCCCTTGAATGAACCCCGCCACGACAATCACCGCCATCCCGAGAAACAACCAGACTCCCAGCTCCATCGAAGGTCTTCCTCCGTGCTGAGCTTACCACGACCCCTCGAAGAAGGGGGATCTTGTGATAGAAGCCTGGCCACGGTGGTTGCCAACATCGACGAAAGCCTTGGTCGATAGGTTTGCGCCTTTTCGGTTTTCAGATTACCTTGGCAACCATGCGCCACTACCACCACTACGACGAGTTGATCCGAAACAACGCCCGTTGGGCGGTTGAGAAGCTCCAGAAAGACCCCAAGTACTTCGAGACGCTTTCGGAATATCAAAAGCCTCCTTTCTTTTACATTGGTTGCAGCGACAGTCGGGTTCCCATCGACACCTACACCCAAACTGAACCCGGCGAGTTGTTCATTCACCGTAACATTGCCAACCAGGTCAGCCTCACCGATATGAATTTGCTGTCGGGTGTGGAGTTTGCCATCGAGACTCTGCAGGTTCGGCACATCGTGGTTTGCGGTCACTACGAGTGCGGCGGCGTCATCGGCGCGTACCGCAACGACCTCCGCGGGCTCAAGGAGAACTGGACGACTCCCATCAAGGACATCATTCGCGAACACAAGGTCGAACTCGACGCCATCAGCGACGAAAAGGCCAGGCTGGATCGGCTGACCGAACTGAATGTTTTGGCTCAGGTCAAAAACATCTTCAAAATCAGCGACCTCGAACGTTTGATCGAGGCCGGTGGCTACTACCCCAAGGTTCACGGGTGGGTTCTCGATATCCGTTCGGGACTCATTCGCGACCTTGAGCTTCCGTTGGCCGCATGGAAGGCTCAAGGTGTCGTGCCCGAAAACTACAAGGAGTAGACGCACAGAAAAATCTTGACCCTCCCTTAACAGGAAGGTCGATTCTTCCTCGTGAAGCCTGAAAGGGCTTCGAGGGAGAGATCGATGAAAAAGAGGGTTTGGTTCGTAGGGGCCTTTGTCTTTGGTCTTGTTGTTGTTCTTGCCTTGGCCGCCGGATGGTGGCTTTTGGGAGAGGCCCGGTATCACCCGGGTGCTGTGGCCGCCTCGGCACGGGCGGGTCTTTCCATGAATCCCCAGGGGCCTTTGAAGGAAGGGACGCTACGGTCCGAGGGGACGCGCGAGTGGAGTTTGGAAGTCGAACCGGGAATCACAATCCGGGGTCTGGTTCGCGGCGAGGGAAGTCCTGTTGTCGTGATCCATGGAGGTCCCGGGTTTCCACCTGAGGCCACCTGGGCGGGGCTCGACGCCTTTTCTGCGCGGCATCGGTTCTGGTACCCCCATCAAAGGGGCTGCGGCTGGTCGGACCGACCCGTGGACCGGTTTCCAACTTCTGACTTTTCCGCCAATCTTCCTATTCTAGACGCCAAGCTGGGGCTGGTTCCGCAAATCGCCGATATCGAGAGGTTGCGGCGCACTCTGGGGGTCGAACGCATCGACTTGGTCGGCCATAGCTTCGGCGGTCTGCTGGCCTGCCTCTATGCGGTTGAATTTCCAGACCACGTGGGCAAAATACTCCTGATTGCCCCGGCGGCCTTGGTCAAGTTTCCTCCTGCTTCGGGTGGGCTCTACGAGGAAATCCGAAAAGGACTCCCTATAGATCAACAGGCTGAATATCAAGCCTGGCTCAAGGATTTCTTCGACTACAGCCGACTGTTTCTACGGTCCGAGGCCGACTTGCAGAAGCTGAACTCGGGTGTCATCCCATTCTATCGGACCGCGGCAAAAACCTCCCGTGACGGCTCGTTCGACACGAATCCGGCCCTGGCGGGAGGGTGGATGATGCAGGCCATGTTCTTTTCGATGGGACAACGCCACGACTGGACCCCGGCGTTTGCTCGCATCCAGGCGCCCGTGACCCTTGTGTACGGCGACGACGACTTGTCTCGACCCGACGACTTTGAAGCCTACGCAGCGGTTCCCCATCTCAAGATCGAAAAGATCTCGGGGGGGAACCACTTCGTCGCCTCCGATGCGTCTTTCTCGGCCTCCGATGCGGTCAAAAATGCCTTACAATGAGGTCGATGGAATACCGTATCGGCGACTTTTCCCAGATGACGCGGCTCACGGTGAAGACCCTCAGGTACTACCACGAAATGGGTCTGCTTGTGCCTCTCAGGGTCGAGGCCTCGGGTTACCGCTGGTACGGCGAAGACGCGCTCCGACGGGTGGAGACGATCCGGGTGCTCAAGAATCTCGAATTCAGCCTCGACGAAATTCGAAGCGTCCTGACGACGGCCAGAGACGACGACGACTTGTTGGAAATCGCCAGGTCCCGGTTGGCCGAAGTCGAGGGCCGCCTGGCCCGTGACCGGGCAGCCAGGGACCAATTGGTCCTGCTTCTGAATACCCAACGAGGAGGGGATACGATGAAGATTTCCGAAGAAAATGTTTCTTGGACCACTCTCGGAGAAACCCGAGTGGCCAGCTTGCGTTTCACGGGTCGCTACGACCAGATCGGCCAGTATTACGCCCGCCTTTTCAAACACTATGGCCGCTTTGTGGCCGGACCCCCCATGGCGCTTTACCACGACGCCGAGTTCCGCGACAACGATGCCAACATCGAGGCCTGCCTTCCGCTGCGCTCCAACGCCGCCGCGGTCAACAAGGACGGGGCCGAAATCAAGGTGTTGCCGGCTCAAAAGGCCGCGCAGATCGTCCACAGGGGTTCGTACGAAGAACTTGGCGCGAGCTACAAGAAACTCGTCGATTTTTTGGCGGCCGAAGGAGCCCAGGCTGTGGTCCCCAGCCGGGAGGTCTACCTTAAGGGGCCTGGAATGATCTTGCCCAGGAGTCCCAAGCGCTACCTGACGCTGATTCAAATTCCCGTTGTGGCCCAATAGCCTGACTGAAACAGGCGCGGCACTTGCTCATGGACACGGAGGCTGCTTATCTGTCGACTTTGCCTTGGGCGAGTGCCGCTTTGACACCCTCAAAGTCGCGAACATCCATTTCTAGGCGGCAGACTCTGGTTCCCACATCGTCGGGATAGTGAGCATCGCTTCCGCTGACCAGAGTCTTGCCGCGGGTCTCCAAACCTGCTGTATCGCGGCGAACTTCCAGCGCGCTGTAGGGCAGGTCCGGAAGGTACCCCAACTGGCTCAGAACCGACTGAGAAGGGCGGTCGATGTGCGCCGGGATAAACAGCCCGCCCGCCGCCAGACAGAAGTTCCCGAGCGCCGTCAATTCAAGGTCGGTTGCGGTCCCCAGCCAGAACGGCACCTCTTCCACCACGTTTTCCTCGGCGTCAACCACGATTTGGTCGCCCCACCGCCCCGGTTTGTTGACCACCTTGAGCAGATGGTCCTCGACGAAAGCTCCGAACTCCATTGCCGAGACTGCATCGCGGAACAGGCATAGACAGTGAAGTTCCTCTTGGGTCGTCACTTCCAGACCGCACAAGGGCACAATCCCTGCCAGAACGCACAGGCTTTCGAATGCGGGCGTGTTCCGGGCGCAGTTGTGGTCGGAAAGCGCTAAAACCTCGACACCCTTCCGAGAAGCCTCAGCCACAAGCACCGAGGGCGAAAGCTCAAGACTTCCGCAGGGCGAAAGGCAACTGTGGTTATGAAAGTCCGCCGTAAGGAACATACTCGCATCTTACACACAAAACAGGTCTTGGCGATGGCAAGCGGACTACCCGAGATTGAAGGCTTCGAAGTGGATCTTCCGCCGGACCACTCCTAGACTCTTCAGGGCGTCTAGCACGATGCTGCGGACCCTGTCCGACGAACACAAAAAGTACCGATAGCGGCCCGCGTCTCCCAGCTCCTGGCGGAACAACTCGGCCCCGTAGAACCTTCCGTCTTCCTCGAAGGCGAAGGTGCGGAGCTTTAGATTGGGCATGCTGTCTGACAGTCGCCTAAGAGCCTCGGCCTCGACAAGTTCTTCGCGCCGGTTCACCGAGAGCAGGCAGACGACCTCGCGGTCGGGTTCCCGGGCGCCGATCTCCTTAAGAATGCTGACAAGCGGCGCTGCGCCAATTCCCGAGCCGATCAGAGCCAGCGGCTCATGGCCCGAAGTAGGATAAAAGGCCCCGAAACCACCGTTGACCCTCACGCGGTCGCCGGGCTTGAGCTGGCTCAACTTCTTAGTGAAATCGCCAAGAGCCCGGACGGCGAACCCTACGCCTTGTTCGTGACGCGCCGTCGTGAAGCTGAAAGGGTGTTCTTCCCCGGCGAGTTCGGGAAGAGGAAAGCGCAGGAATGCGAACTGCCCCGCGCGGTAGCGCAGGCGCGGATGACTCGAGAGTGCCAAACGGACGATGCCGCCTTCGTCGACGACCGACCTGACTTCGAGCGTTGGCAACGTCAGGTTGTGAATTCGAGTTCCCACAAAGAGCACGGCGGCCGCCAAGAAGAGAAGCTGGTAACCCAAAGCCGACACAGAAGGTACAAACGCTAGAATCTGCGCCTGGACAATGTGCACATAGGTCAGCGCCGCCAAGACGAGAAACAGGATCTTGTGACCGGCCTTGAGTCCGTCATACGATTTCAGGAAACCGAAACGCAGCAGACTCACCAGCTTTCTTCGAAGCGCCTTGAGACCGGGGATCGGTATCCACAAGATAGACAATAGGAGCAGCCCTCCAAAGAGACCCAAGAGGCTCCAGCTCACGGCATCAATAAGTTTCACCTTGAGGAAGATGGTGTAGACGGCGTGCCAGGCGAGAAAGCCGATAAGCCCCAAAGTGCTCCAGATGTGGAGCCTGATGCGCACGTCGTAGGGAAGGTCGTTCTGGAACACCGGCAATTTCAACCCCAAAATCACGTTGGCCAGCAACCAATGGTAGGCCACAATCGAGGCGGTAAAGTTTGCGGTGTCGAAGCCGTCCGCAAAGGGCTGAAGGGCCACGTAGACCCAGGCCTGCGCCAGTGGAAGCACCCCATACAACAGGAGGAGCAGCAGGCTTCCGCGGAGGCGCACCGCTTAGGCCCTCCCCAGAAACTTCGCGAGGTCTTTGACCCAAGCGTTGTGCATTTCGAGGATCCCTGTATTGCTTGAGAAGTGGCTCAGCCAAGTCGAGGCGGCGGTGACACCGTCCACTCCCACCGGGTTTGACGCCGCGACGAACTTCGTTACCGTCACGTCCTTCTTGTTCTTGTGGAGGTTCACGAGGTACAGGTCTTTCTTGTCCGCGTAGCCGGCAATGAATTTGGCCAGAACCGGGTCGAGGCCCGACGCCGTTCCTGTGTTCAACACCACGACCGTCCTGTACTGGCCGACCTTGACCGAGCTGGGGTCCATAGTAGCCGTTAAGGTATAGGCGATCCCCTGGGCGTTGAAATTCTTTCGGATGAAGTTGAAGGCCTCACGGTTGACTTCCGAATTTCCGTTGACGACGACCATCACGTCGGCTGTGGCGGCGAAGGTGACCATAGGGGCGAGGACAGAGAACAAAGCGATCAGGACAAGTTTGGATACAGTTTTCACAGCAATCTCCTGGCCCTCACAATGCAAGCGCCATGCCAAAACAAGAGCCAAGTTTTCGCCCTTTGCAGGTCACTCAACGCCCCTCTTTCGAGAATTTTCGGGAATTTTTTTCTCACGGGGAAAAATGTTCTCTTTTTAACTCATGATTTTTTCGAAGAAGCTTGAGAGAACCTCGAGGGTGCGGGGGTTCATTCCCCCCTCGGGGATGATCAGATCGGCGAAGGCCTTCATGGGCTCGATGAACTCGTAATGGCCTGGGCGAACAACCTCAAGGTACTGCTCGATGACCGAGTCCAGCGTCCGCCCCCTGTCGGAGATATCCCGTTTTATGCGTCGGATGAAGCGGATGTCGTCGGGGGTGTCGACGTAGATCTTGAGGTCGAGAAGGTCGCGAATGCGCTTCTCCGACAAGATCATGATGCCTTCCAAGACGACAAGTCTGCCCGGAACGAGGCGAATGGTCTCGGACAGGCGCCGATTCCTGACAAAGTCATAAGTGGGAAGTTCTATGGGGCGACCCTCTTTCAACTCGACAAGATGCTGGTGAAGAAGGTCACTGTCGAAGGCCGAGGGATGATCGAAATTGAACGCGGTGATGTTTGAATTGTTGACGTGAACAGCGCTCTTGTAGTAGCTGTCCTGCGGGATCACCAGAAACTCACCGGCGATTTCGGTGAGCTTTCTGACGATGGTCGTCTTGCCCGAGCCGCTTCCGCCGGCGATTCCGATCAGTTTTGGCAACGGGCGCTCCAGCTACTCTTTCTTTTCTTCGGGAACCTTGACAGGAGCCGTTTTGGCAGCGGGTTTCTTCTTTTTCTTTCCCAGGAAGATCTTGTCGCCGGGCATCGCTCCCACCATGAGTCGGGCTCCCCAAAGGCCGAGAATGGCCGTCGACGCTGCCGAAACGGCACTGGCCACCAGGAATCCAAGCCAAATCGAGAGTGAGCCGAACGAGGCCACCGACACGAGAAGGGCCTGGACGAGGGAAGACAGGATCAGTACAGAACCCACGATGATCTTTTGGAGGAGCCGCGGAGTAGTCACTTTGCGGTATCGGACCTTGCCGTCGGCCAAGCCGGTGACGAAGCCGGCGAGGACAGCGACCGGGAACAGCCAAGACAGAAACTGGACGGCGGGCCAAAGCGAGCTCGTCTGGAAACCCGCAGGAACCAGAGGAAATACAAGAGCGGAAAGGAGGAGCACGACGGCGAAAGCCTCAGGAAAATGAACCGTGACGGGGTGAATATCGAGTTCCATCCAGGTCCTGCGCAGCGCCCCGACTTTGTCTTCCCAGGGCTCGAACATCTCTTTCTTGACTCCGCACGCGGGACAGACGTCGCCGAGAGCGTCCTTTTCCATGAGGTAGCCGCAGGCCTTACATCTCACCATCTCTTTCATAGTTGCTCCTTGGTTGAAGCCGCAACGCCTACTGCGGGGCGCCTCTGCCGCTTCCGAACAAAAAAGGTGTCGGTTACCCGACACCTTTCTTCTTATCTCAGATCGTCACAGTTTGAAAAGTCGTTTCCCGCGAATCAGTAGTGCAGATGCGACTTGTGGTCCACTTTCCCTTTGAAGAGACGATAGACCAAGATCGAATAGACAGCGGTGATCGCCAGGGCGACGGCGCCGATGACTCCGATCAACGCCAAACTGTTGACAGGGTTGGAAACCCCTTCTTTGAAGATCGTCAGGGTGAACGCCGGATCGATAGTCGAACGGATCATCGTGGGGAACTGAATACCGCCCACGAGGACCATGGTTCCGGCGATGACGGCGCTGCTGAACCAGTAGGCCGCGCCTTCGGGGCTCTTTTCGTCGCGGTGAAGCCAAACACCCACCAAGCCTCCCAAGATGAGGATCAAACCGAGAACGATTCCTGCGATCGCCAGAGGCTTGTCCACGAAGATTCCCTGATCAAGAAGAGCAAAAACCAGAACCAGGACCAACGTCGCCCCCGCGAAGATAGTTCGGGGCGTCAGGTCCTTTCTTGCCTGAGCCTGCAAGTCGCCCGACGTTCGCTTGACGAGGTAGGCGCTCCCCTGAAGCAGGGTCAATCCGACAACCGCCAGCCCGCACAAAACGGAGAGGGGACTCAGCGCTTCCCAGAAGCCATGACCATGGTCCCAGACCATATCCTTATTGATCGGCATGCCCGCGATGGTGGTTCCCAGCGCGACGCCGGCGACGAACGGAATCAGGAAACTCGAGAGGGCGAAGAGGACCTCCCAGATTCCCTTGTTCTTGGGTTCGTGAAGCCAGGCCTCAAAGGCAATCGGACGGAGCATGATTCCAACAAGCAACAGGACAACCCAGGGGTAGAGTCCCGAAAGGAGGCTCGCGAAGACGACGGGAAAAGTCGCGAAGATCGCGCCGCCCCCGATCAGGCCGTAGAGTTCGTTGCCGTCCCAGACGGGCCAGATCACGTTGAGCGCTGCCAGACGCTGGTCCTTGTTCTTCATGAACGGGAGCGTCATGCCGATACCGAGATCAAACCCGTCCAGCCACAGGAAAAGGAAGAGGGCGGCACCAATCACCAGGAACCAAAAGGCTTGCCAGACGTGGATGTCATTAAGAAAATCCATGGGTTACTCCTTGGCCGCGCCGTGGGCGGCGGGTTGAGGATCGAGGCCCTTCTGCACAATGACGGGAAGGAACCGGAGAAAGACAATAGTACAGACCACATAGATGGCCAGGTAGGCGATCAAGCTGAACCAGACGTAGCCCTGGTCGAGGTTCTTGGTCAGGGCATCGGCCGTGCTCAGGCCTTTGTAGTTCATGGACTCAACGGGATAGATCAGCCAGGGCTGCCTTCCGATTTCTGCCGTGAACCAGCCAGTGACCACAGCAACGTAGGGAAGGATCGCGCAGTAGATGACCCAGGTCAGCGACTTCTTCTTGCGGCCGAGCGTTCCCCGGAAGTGGAAGATCAGCGCCAAAAGAATGGTTCCCAGGGCAACCGAACCCGCGAGGACCATCAGCCGGAAGTTCTGGAACACAGGTTGAACCGGAGGAAGACCAAACTTGTTGACGGCCGGGTCGTCCATTCCTTTGACCTCGTAGTTGAAGTCAGCCGTGTAGAAGAAGCTCAACATGCCTGGCAGTGGGAGGCCGTCTACTTTCTTGTTCTGCTCGTCGACCCAGCCCAGGGCGTAAAGCGGCGCGTTCTTTTGCGTCTGATAAATTCCTTCCATGGCCGCACCTTTGGCCGGTTGGGTCTGTTCAATCTGGAGCGTCGACAGGTGTCCGACCAAAGGCTGGGCGGCCGCCGTGCACAAGGCGATGATGCCGGCAAAGGTCATCAAGGTCTTGGCTAAGGCTGTGTCTTTTTCATGCTTGAGGAACCAAGCCGCACACGCAACAAGAAGGAACGACCCCACCATCCACGAAGCCACCATGACGTGTAGCCAGCGGATCCCAACCGAAGTGTTGAAGTTGAACGCCCAGAAATCGCTCATCAGCATGCGACCCGTAGCCGGGTCGATCGTGAATCCGCCTGGAGTCTGCATCCAGCTGTTGGCAGCGATGATGATGTACCCCGAAAGGTGGCTGCCGAAGAACACGAAGAACGCCGAGAGCCAGTACCAGAAGGGTTTGATCTTGCCGTGTCCGAAGAACAGGACGCCGATAAACACCGATTCAAGGGTGAAGGCGACCGTCGCCTCAACCGCCAGCTGGACACCGAACAGGGCCCCCGCGTGTTTAGCAAATTCGGCCCAGTTCATACCGAACATGAAGGGTAAGAGAAGTCCGGTTGCGACACCGAGGGCGAAGACAAGGGTCAGAATCCTGACGGCAAAGGAGGAGAGTTTCCGATAAACCTCCTTCTTGGTCGTCAGGTGGAAAGTCTCCGCCAGGAAGATGAAGAAGGACAAGCCGAGTGTCGTTGGAGGAAAGATAAAGTGATACCCCGCCGACATGGCGAACTGGATCCTTGAGAGGATCAAAGACATTTCGTCCATTTTGTTACCTCACTACTGTTTAGTCTTAGCCCTTACGGCCAAAAGTCCAGGAGAAAAAAAAAGTTCATGAGCCCCGAGGCCAGCACATTCATGCCCATCGTCCGCTGGAAGTCAGCCTTGGCCGGGTCTTTCCACACGTTGAGGGCCCACCACAAGAAGTAGGCCAGGGTCACCGACTGCAGACCAACAAACAGCCCTGCGGTGGACCAGCCCTTTTCGATGACGAACAACGTGACGAAACAAGCCACCGCCGCAGTCAAGAAACAAGCCGAAATCACAAACGTGCCCCGAATCCCCGCCAACAGGCTAAGCGTCAGGTCGCCATGGCGCCCGTCCTCCTCGTGCTGGTACACCTGCGTCAGTGGATACACTCCCCAAAGGAACAGAGCCGCAGTAAGCGTTTGCACCCACAGCAACGGATCAGCCCAGACGCGGTGCTGGCCGACGCTTTGCACAACGGCGATAAAGGTCAGGCCACCTTGAATGATCCCAACTCCCAGCCAGCCCGCGATGGGCCGTTTCTTGATACGGGTCACCTTCCAGCTGTACAACTTGGAACCCAGCGTGTAGATAACCAGGCAGCCAAAGAAGAACCAACCTAGGTAGAGCGCCGACCCCAAAGCCAAAACATCGAGAATCCAGGCGGCCCAAGCCAGGCTCACATGAACTGGCGGCGGGTTCTTCAGCCCACCAATGGCCTCCACGTCGCGGTCGTACCACGTGTTGAACGCATGACTGGCGGGGTACAACAGAAAATGGATGATGAAGAACGCGGCCCACGCTTTCACCGGATCGACGCCCTGAGCCGACTGAACCCCGAACAGAAAGATCGGCAGAAGAAAGAACGAGAAAGGGAGTCGCAGGTGGAGCAAGGTGGAACGAAACGGAGACATCGCCATCCCGGTTAGTGTAGTAGAGGAACGGAGGCTTGAGAAGCCAGAAGTTTTGACTGAGTCTAAATTTATGTCGATATTACATGACTATTATGGTCATAAATCTACCCGTCACGGTCCTGTCCGGATTCCTTGGTTCCGGAAAAACAAGCCTCCTCAACCACCTACTGATGAACGCCGAATACCGCCGGATCGGCGTCATTGTGAACGACCTCAGCGCGGTCAACGTCGACGCGGGGCTGGTGGTGCGAACCGATCAGAGCCTCCTCGAACTCTCCAACGGCTGCATCTGCTGCACCCTGAGGGACGACCTTGTCGCAATGGTGGTCGATCTGGCGCGTTCCGGGTCGCTGGACTATCTTGTCATCGAGAGTACGGGAGTTTCGGAACCCCTGCCGGTGGCTCAGGGTTTCCTTCTCAAGGTCGGCGATGAGGTTGTTCGCGAGGTCGCCAACCTTGACACCTTAGTCACAGTGGTCGACGCCTCGTCGTTCTTGTCCGACTTTGCGACGCTTGAAAAGGTCGAAGACCGAAATCCCGACGCGCCTGCTGAGGACCGAAGGAACATCGTCGATCTGCTGGTGGATCAAATCGAGTTTGCCGATGTGCTCGTCCTCAACAAGATCGACCTGGTGAGTACGCGTGACCTCCAGGCCATTGAAGCGCGGTTGAGGGCTCTCAACCCGTCGGCCAGGCTCGTGACCAGCGCGTTTGGTCAGGTTGATCCGGCGCTGGTCCTGGGAACCGGATTGTTCGATTTTGAACGCTCCATGACGCTTCCCGCCTGGCAAAGAGAACTTTCCAAACCGCACGTCCCCGAGACCGAGGAATACGGAATCAGTCATTTTTCGCTGTCGGACGACAGGCCGTTTCATCCGGAGCGCCTATACCGCTACTTCGCCAAGAAACGCCCCCAGCTGCTGCGGGCCAAAGGTTGGTTCACCTTGGCCACCCAAGCCGAGGCCCGTTGGGTGTTTCACCTGGCTGGGGCAAAGAAGAAGATCGAGTTCGGAGGATGGAGCGGGGACGGGAAAGGCCCTTCGCGAGCCGTAGAAATGGTCTTTATTGGCCTGTTGGGAAACAAAGCTTCCCGTTGGAAAAAGGACCTTGAGCGGTGTCTGCTTCGGCCCGGTGAACACGTTGACTCGGCGAAGGACCCTTTCGCGGCGTATTTCAAGACCGTGGCCTCGCGCTAAGCACTTTGGGAAAAAAAACGGGCCTCCAAGGAGGCCCGTTTCTCGTTACTGAGACTGGATAACTAGGCGGCAATCCGCTTGAGGAAATACGCGAAACGGGTCACGGCGCCACGGCCGAAACGGCTACCGAAGTCGAGAACCGCCTCGCGGGCCGAAACTTCTATGCCTGTGTCCTTCTTCATGAAGTACCAGTGCTTGCTCACCCACAGGTAGAGCTCGCCCTTGGCGACATCGGGAAAGGCGCGTTCGAGACCCTCGCTGGCGATCGCTTCCGACAAGGGAGCATGCACGAGCATGCTCCAAGACTCGTAGGCGTCTTCCATGGAAATCTCAAAAGGAATGGTTTGGTTTGCGAGGTATTTGTGCTCTTCAACTTGGTGGAGCAGTTCCTCTTCACCGACGCCGGCAAACTCGACCGGGCTAAAATGAATCGTGTTCATAGGGAACCTCCTTGGTTCTCTTTCAATGTACTCCTTTCGAGGAAAACGTCAATGCACGACTATCTAAATCTGTCAATAAAAATGTGAAAAATTCGCAAATTCGAAGAAGTTGACCAATTTTGGCCATAATTGTCTATTGGTGTCCTCTATTGGGAGGTTATGAAAGGACCGCGAAGACCCTCAAAAGACCCCAAGTGAGGAAGCCAAGACCCCCTGCCGCAACGAAGAGGCTTGTGACCCAAAGCCAGCGGCGGCGGGTGAGCGCCGAGATTGCCGAGATGCCAATGGCGACTTGCAGGAAGGTTTCCGCGTAAGAAAGCGTGTTGTGCGCCCTCAACGATTTCTGCGCGTCCCGTTGTTCCTGGGTGGCCTCCTTGGCGATGTCGTCCTGGTCCTTCTTGTATTTTTCGCGGGCCGCCTTCATCTCATCCAGCTTGACTCGGTCCCTGAACCCTTGGCCTTCGAGCAGCACGATCTGAGTGTCGATCACGTTGTGCTTGATCCCTTTGGCCTGGTAGTACGCCCATTGGTCCGAGGCCTTGAGCTGGCTGAGCATGGCCTCGTTGGATTGATGTTCGGACAGCATCGAGGCCACGGCGGCCAGGACGGCGATGAGCGCCGAACTCAAGGCGATCTTCATGATCCCCTTGTCGCGGGAATGATGCGCCTCCTCGTGAAGGTGCTTGTTGATTTCGTCTGTGGGTTGTTCCATGGGATAGCAAAGTAAAAAAACTTGAAGCCAAATTCAAGGGGTCAAAGGTTAGGATTTGGAGGAACCCAGAAGGCCACGAGCTCGCGGGCAAAATGGTCATCCAGAGGAGTCAGTCCAAACAGGAGACGGTTGTAAATGGCGCCGTACACCTGGTCGGTCACGGCGTGGAGCGCGTCTTTCTTTTCGATGGGGTCCCAACCCAACAGCCGCGCGAAGGCCGCCGCGGCGATCTGTCGTCGGGGTTCGATGTAGCGGGCGCAGAGTTCCCGCTTGAGATCCGCGTCTTCTTGGGCGGCGCCGATGAGTTCCAGAATGGCCCTTCCGGCCGGAGTCGTAGTCAGCCGAGTGATCAGCGACGAAAGCTGACGCTCGATGTCCTGGCGGGGCCATGCGGTTTCAGGAAACGCGATCGACTCCGTGATCGTGTGAACGTAGCCGTCGAGAGCCAGCGATCCTTTGGAAGGCCACCACTTGTAAATGGTCACCTTGCTCGCCTTGGACCGGGCAGCGACACCTTCGATGGTGAAGTGTCTGAAGCCTTTCTCCAGTAGAAGTTCGGAAGACGCCAAGAGGATGGTCTCCCGCAGGTTCTCGTCTCGCGGTTTTCCCC
>CAYYUZ010000054.1:16150-23683 GCA_964475005.1 uncultured Spirochaetales bacterium | reverse complement strand
CATTCTGACCGCCTTTCTTCTAGAAATCATGCACGCCTCGCACTCGCTGATTGGGCTGGCCACCTCGATCCAGTTCTTCGTCGGCCTGCTTCAGCCCTTGGCCAACATCTTTGTTCCCAAGATTAGGAGTCGGCGCATCTTGGCCGCCGTTGCGGGCGGCTTGAGCCGGCTGCTCTTCGTCGGCGCCATCTTTTGGGGCATGGCCAACTCGGGACCGGGAGCCGAGGTCGTGTTTATGATTGTGCTGGTAATCGGGGCCTTTTCGATGTCTTTTGCCAGCTCAAGTTGGGGCACCTGGATGGCCGACCTCGTTCCCGAGAACATCCGCGGCCGCTACTTTGCCCTCAGAAACTCCATCTCTTCGGTGGCCGGCATCATCGCCGTGCTGGTGGGTGGATGGCTGCTCAAGACGCTTCCGGGGCAAGCAGGCTTCGTTGTCGTGTATGTGATCGCGGCTATTACGGCCACGGTCGGTATGGTCCTTGTGCTTTTTCAGTACGAACCCAAGCCCGCCGAGCAGCCGACAGGCTCCATGCTCAGCAGCTACAAAGAGATCCTCAAGGACCGCAACTTCATGGCCTTCGTGCGCATGGTGCTGTACTTCAATTTGGCTCTCGTCGTGGCCGGGCCGTTCTTCACCGTGCATTTCATTGAGATCTTGCAAGTGCCCATCGATGTGCTGGCCATCTTCACGGCCGCGGCTGCGGTGATGGGCATTCTCGGCAACCTCTTCTTCGGCAAGCTGTCCGACATTCTGGGCAACCGATTCATCATCCGCTTTTGCCTGATGCTGATGATGATCCCGACCGGCCTCATGCTCGTCATCCCGGCGCAGAATCCTTTGCCCTTCGTCGCCGCGGTGATCCTCATGCAGACCTTCTTCACTGCGGGCTGGAATCTGGCCATCTTCAACACCTCTCTGTCGATCTCACCGCGCGGCAAACGGGCCCTTTACCTGGGGGTCTACAATTCGTTGAACTCGCTGTCGGCGGTGTTCGCCCCTGTATTGGGCGGCTTTCTGATCGACCTCTACAAAACCTACCATCTGCCTGTGCTGGGCATGGTGTTCCCTCCGACCCTTGTGGTCTTCGCGCTGAGTGTCATCCTGCTGTTGGTAGGGCTTTTGACCTTTCCCTTCTATCAGGAAGGCAACCGGCAGGAGGACTATAGCCTTCGCGACGTGGTCTTCCGGTCGAACTTTCCCGAGATTCTTTACAAACTCTTCATGTCGACCTTCATGCCCCGGATCTCGTCCCGGCACCGACTGACCGAGGACATCGCCGACTTGCGGAGCCCCGCTGCTGCCATTCCCCTGGAACGTCTCTTGGGCGACCTGGACCCCGAGGTGAGGCTGAGCGCCCTGGAGGGACTTGGAAAAACTGGGGGAGAGGATGCCCTGAAGGCGCTCCTCGACTACCACCCTCGAGCCGGAGTCCTCGAAAAGATCGAAATCCTGAAGGCGTTCAAGACGTTCACGGAAGATCCTCGGGTCAAGGCCATTCTTCTGGAGGAAACGCAGTCTCTGTTGCTTTCGGGGCGGCTGAGGGCCCTTCGGTCGCTCGAACCCCTGGCCGCCGACGCCGATGTGGCGGCTCTGGCCCTGGCCAAAGTGAAAGAGACCGACCTAGTTGAAGAGGAGTATCTGGCCTGGGTTGAGCTGTGCATTCACGCCCGGGAATGGGACGTCTTGGAGCTCACCCTCCCTGTCTACCCCAACCTAACCGACGCGGGCCGCCGGGTCCTCTTGTTTGCCTGGAGCGGGCTTTTGGGTTTCCGCGGCGACTACTATCGCTATCTTTCCTACGACCACCCCGACGACAGGGCGTCGGTGCTCGATGAAGCGCGTGCGTCTTCGATGGACAACCTCACCCGGAACAAAGTGGTCAGCGAGATCCGTCACTCACTCAAGCAGGAAGCCAAAAACCACGGCTCCGACGCCGTCGGGTACTTTCTTGTGATGGAGAAGGCCCTGTTTCACGCGCTCAAGCCCTGGAATCCCAGCGTTCGCGCGGTCGTCGCCCACTTCCTTCACCTCCCACTCCGAACCGAGGATGAGGAAGTGTTCCTGTTGTTGACCATCCGGCAACTCACGGAATAGGACTGAAAGTAGGACTGTGACAGGATTTCAAGATTTTCAGGAATGAGGAAGATTGGTTGGCAGAATGGGCCAATCAGGTCGGGAGAATTTCGCGCAAGGGCGCGAAGAAAAAGGAAAGAGGCGAAGTGCGGGTAAGGCGGGAATGCGGCTGACTTGCGAATAAATGTTGGCCGAACCCCTTGAGCGCGAGGCTCCTGAGTCCCAGCCAGAGACTTTGAAGTGAGGCTGCGGGTCCATGGGGAGTGAAAAAGACTCTCCACAGCGACTCGGAGACACTTGGGCGGGAGAGCCGAAATCAGACTCAGGAGTCTATGTGAGTCGGTCGGAAGTGTTTCGGAGGGACTTTCACAACCGTGCAGGCAGAAAGCGGAGCGCCCCTATGCCTGGCAATCAGGCGAAAGTGATAGGAAATGGCGAGCGGGGCGATGCCCACGTGGTTCTGGGCGAGGTCCGAGCCCTAGAGCCCCAGCAGGTCCGCGATTCTCCAGCTCAGCTCAAACTGCCTCATCGGACTAGCGAACACCGCAATCCCCTCGGCCTTTGCGGCTTCCAGCATGTCGGGGGGGGCTTCTCGCTGTCCGGCTAGAACCAGGGCCTTGATTCCCGCCAACGAGGCGCAAGCCACCGTATTTTTATGGGCCTGCAGAGTGACAAGAACCGAATCTTCGGGGGCGTGAGCCATGACGTCCGACAGCATGTCTGAGGTGTAAGCGCCCACAAGAGGAGTGTCTTGATAGGGGATTAGCGGGGTGCATCCCAGGCGGTGTTCCAGGTCGGCAACGGTCACGGTGCGGTCCCAGCTTTGAGGAAGATGACGGCCTTGACCTGGGTTCCCTTTCCCACGGTCGACTGAATATCGAATTCGTCGGCGACCCGCTTGGTGTTGGGCAACCCCATCCCCGCTCCGAACCCGAGAGACCGGATCCAGTCGTTGGCCGTCGAAAAGCCCTCGGTCATCGCCTTTTCCAGGTCGGGAATCCCCGGGCCCTTGTCGATGGCCTCGATGACCACCCTCTCCTCATCGATGTGAAAAATCAGGCGCCCGCCGAGGCTGTGGTTGACCAAATTCATCTCTAGTTCGTAGCTGGCCACGGCTGCCCGGCGCTGAAGCGGCCGCTCGACGCCCCTGTCGTTAAGGATCTTCTTCAATTCGGTCGAGGCTCGTCCTGCGTTTTCATAGTCAAACTGCTGAACGATGAAGACCCGTTTGACCTGTCCGACGGGGACAGGTGCGCTTTGGGCATTGAGCGTCCTCTCCATCTCCTCGAGAGTTCTGTTCATTTCTAAGAGGAGACCCGACGTGACATCGCGGCTGGTGACGATACCAACCAGAGTCCTCTGCTTGTTGATGACCGGAAAGCGTCCGTAGCGGTATTTTTCAAAGCTTGAAATCGCAAAGCTCACGGGCATATCGTCTTCTAGCGCGACAAGCTGCCGGCTCATATGGACCCCGGCGGGGCTGTCGATATACCCCTGGTCGAGGGCGCGGATGATGTCGTCTACGCTGATCATACCGACCAGGCGCCCTTCATCGAGGATCGGCACCCCCGATACTTTGTTCTCGCGCATGATGCGCTGGATCTCACGCAACTGCGTCGAAGGCTCGGCTGTTTTCACCCCGCTTGTCATGATGTCTTTCACCTTGAGCCGGTAGATCAACTCAAGAAGAGCCGATGGCGACGCATTCGGATCAATAGGAATCAACGGAGGAGCCTCTCTCCTAGCTTCCAGCTGGCTTCAAAAGAGCCCAGCGGTGATCGGATCAGCGTCAGATCGAGTTCGCCGCACAGCTCCACCAGCGAGGGTTGGGGCGGTTTGCCGTTGACCAAAACGACCCCGCAAGCACCCACCATGTCGGCCGTCCGCGCGACCTGGTCGGAAGGCAGTGAGGTGATGAGGAGGATCTCGTCGTGGTCGGTGACCAGAACATCGCTCATCAGGTCGCAGGTGACGGCGTGGCGGATGTCGAGGTTGCCCCATCGCGAGGATCGGTGAACGGCCTGGCCGGAAACCGCCTCTAGCACTTGGTCGAACGTCATGCTTCCTCCCTCTGAAATAATCGTGAAATGATTATTGATTATAGAGTTTCGGGGAGGTTAGGACAACCCCAACGGCTAAACTACGCTTCGCAACAGCTTTAGGCTGCCTTCCAATTCGGCGGACACGGCCGCGGGGATTAACCAGGTTTCACCGGCGGTCATCGGGAACCGCTGGGTGCCGTGGGTAAGGCTCCCGGTTCCTTTGAGAACCGAAAACACTTGAAAGCGGTCCTCGGCGGCTACCGAAAACGGACCCGAAACCTCGAGCAAATCGACAGTGTAGTAGGGATCGTTGACCAGTGGCTCGATGGTGCCCCCAGGAACCGAGCGCCGGGTTCGTTCTCCCGCATGGGTGATCTTGGGGACCTCTTGAAAATGGATGACGTCGAGGGCCTTTTCGAGGTGGAGGGGGCGGGGCTTGCCGTTCTCAAGCCTGTCAAAATCGTAGATGCGGTAGGTCGAGTCGGAATTCTGCTGGATTTCACAGAGTAGCACCGAACCTGTCAGCGACGCATGCACCGTTCCAGGCGTCACATGGACGAAATCCCCTTCGGCCACGGCCACTTCGCGGAACAAGCCCGACCAGTCGCCGCTTCGGGACTTGGCCGCGAAAACGGCCTTGGTCACACCGGGCGCCATCCCCAGAATAAGCTTCGCGTCGGGGCTGGCCCCCAGGACGTACCAGCATTCGGACTTGCCAGGTTCGCCCTCGTGGACCTGGGCGTAGGAATCGTCGGGGTGCACTTGAATCGACAGCTTGTCGTGGACATCGAGGTATTTGATGAGGAGGGGGAAGCGGCCGCCGAAACGCTCAAAAAGCACCTTTCCGACAAGACGCTCGCCTTCGGCCTCCATGAGTTCGGGGAGAGAACGCCCGGTCCATTCGCCGTTGGCCACCACCGAGGGGCCGTTGGGATGGGCAGAGACCTCCCACGATTCCCCGTAGGTCTTCCCGGCCTCAAGCCCGATGCCAAGGAACGACTCGAACTCCCTTCCTCCCCAGACTTTTTCTTTGAGAACCTTGGTGAATTTCAACGGGTACATGAACGGCTCCTGGCTGTCGTGACCGACGCCTTCAGTAAATCACAAATTCCCCTGGCGAGAAACGGTGCGGTCTCGAAGAACCTCATTTCACGGCCCAATGGAGTCTGGCCGACTTCGACCGTGGGTTGTCGTAGCGTTCCTGAGTCGAGGCGCGGATCGGGGCCTGAGACACCTGCGTCCAGACACCGGCTTTCAGGCCCTGTTCGAACCAATGGCGCACCCGGTTCTCCTCGCCAGAATGGAAGGTCAAGACGGCAACCCTGGCTCCGGGGTTCAAGCAGTCCGGTAGGACGGTCAGGAATTTTTCGAGGACTTCGAACTCCCGGTTGACCTCGACGCGCAGCGCCTGGAAACAGCGTTGCAGGGTTTTGCGTGCCGTTTCCTCGCTTTCCGCCGGTTCTATGCTCAGCACGACACGGCGGATCACCTCGGCCAAATCGGTGGTCGTTTTGATAGACGTTTGACGGTGGACGATGGCTCTGGCCAGCAACGCGGCGTGAGGCTCATCGGCATTTTGGGTCAGCAGGTTCTCCAGCGACCGGCGCGTCAAACCTTCCAGTAGCGACCACGCTGGCCGACCCCATTGAGGGTTCAGACGGAGGTCGAGGGGAGCCGTGGCCTTGTAGCTGAACCCCCGAGCCGGGTTGTCGATTTGCATTGAAGAGACACCAAGGTCGGCAAGCACAAAATCAAAGCCGCCGGCCGTGGGGAGCAGTTGGTCGATTGCCGAAAAATTCTGGTGCCTCACGATCAGGGAGTCGGCCGGCCGATCCAACGCCCGAAGCCGGGCTTCGGTCTTGGGCAGCTCCTCAGAATCGACGTCGATGGCGAAAAGCCGGCCTCCGGGGAGCACCCCCTCCCACAGAACCGCCGCATGGCCACCCCAGCCCAGGGTCGCGTCCAGACCCGTTTCTCCGGGTGCGGGGTGCAGAATCTCAACGATCTCGTCGAGGCAGATGGGTCTGTGGGTCCCCGCAGGAGTCTGTCCGCGCTCTTTGACCCTTTCGACATCGGCGGCGTACCGCTGGGGAGACAACTCTTTGTACTTCTGGTCAAACCGCTTCGGGTGTGAGCCCGTGTAGCGCTCCCTGCGGGGATGGTCGCTCATGCGAGGGGAGGATACTCTCAAAGGGGGAGAAGATCCATCACTCCTCGGACCTAGGTTGTCAGCTTGGCGTTCTTACGGATCAGGGCGAGGCGAGTTTCAACGCTGGTGCGGCTTCGCAGTCCGTCGGCGGGAGTGTGGAAGACATAGTCTACCAGTTGCTCGACGCTCGATTCGGCGACATGCAGCCGGGTGTCGCTGCTTGCATAGTAGATCAGAACGCGGCCATCGGGATCAGCAACCAGACCGTTGGTGAAGACCACGTTGGACACGTCTCCGGTGCGCTCTTCCCCTTCTGGGGCCAGAAGATAGCCTCCGGGAGTCGCGATGGTCTTTGAGGGGTCCCGCAGGTCGGTCAGGAAGGCGTAGATCACGTAGCGCAATCCCGCAGCGGTGTTTCGCACGCCGTGCGCGATGTGGAGCCAGCCGGCGGCTGTCTTAATGGGAGGCGCTCCGGCACCGTTTTTGACTTCTTTGATGGTGTGGTAGACCTTGGGATCGAGGAGGGTCTCCTCGTTGACAATGGCGGGATTCATGGACTTGGAGACCCCAGTGCAGATTCCGCCTCCGCTCCCTGTGTCGATGAACCCATCCTGCGGGCGGGTATAAAAGAAGTATTGGCCGCCCACAAACTCGGGATGGAGAACAACATTCCTCTGCTGGGCTCCCTTTGTTTTCAGGTCAGCCAGCCGTTCCCACTTCACAAGATCCTTTGTCCGCACAAGGCCAGCAGTCGCCGTAGCCGAGGAGGTGTCTCCAGGGGGAGCCGAAGGGTCTTTCCGTTCGGCGCAAAACACCCCGTAGATCCAGCCGTCCTCGTGAGCCGTGAGGCGCATGTCGTAAACGTTGGTTTCCGGGTCTTTTCCGTCATCGAGAAGAAGGGGTTCTCCCACAAACCGAAAATCATGGATTCCATCGGGACTCTCGGCCAACGCAAAGAAGCTCTTGCGATCCCACCCCTCCACCCGGGCCACCACGTAGTACCTTCCCCCGAAAGCAATCGCCCCCGCGTTGAACACCGCGTTGATCCCCAGCCTTTCCATAAAGTGGGGATTCGTCTTCGGATCGTAATCGTAGCGCCAGCTCGGTGGAACATGGCCGGCCGTCAGCACCGGGTTTGCGTAGCGGGTGAAAATTCCGTTGCCCGGCAAAACTGCTTGATTGTGTTGATGGATCAGCTCATTGTATTCCCTTTCCACATGGGCCCGCCGCGTCGCAAAAGTACTCATCTTCCTCTCCCACAAATC
>CAYYUZ010000054.1:0-16050 GCA_964475005.1 uncultured Spirochaetales bacterium | reverse complement strand
GTAATCGTAATCGTAATCGTAATCGTAATCGTAATCGTAATCGTAATCGTAATCGTAATCGATTAACGACGTTAAATATTGACACCGGTAATTTTTGAGGGTGTTAAATTTTGACGTTGTTAAATGTTAACAGTGTCGAAGGTTAACACCGTGAAGCACTAGCTGGTCCCCGAGGACCTTCTGGCCCGCTGGATAACCTCCATGCAGGCGCGTCCGTTGTGGTAGCTGGTCTTCCAAAGCCCGCCTTTGGGACGGTCCGCAGCGGGACGGCCCTGCGCGTCGACGAGCCAGAACCATTCCCCCCGATTTCGGTCCACCAGGAACCGTTCAACGAAGGCCCACACCGACTCGGCCGCCACCAGAAATTCTTCGTTCGCCGTCAGCTCCCAGCCGTTGACCATGCCCACGATCGCTTCCGCTTGAACCCACCAGATTCGGTCGGTGTCGAGGCGTCCTGAGTGGAGCTCGTTGGGAAGACTACCACCATTGGTCAAGATGACCTCGAGGGACTTCCGGGCGACCCGGCTGTAAATTTGCTTCTTCTCAAGGGGGAGTTCGGGACCCCATAGGATCTGCGCGGCTTCGGTCATCAGCCAACTGGCTTCGACATCGTGCCCGTAGCTGACGTGATCGGTGAGATTCTTCCAGTCACGGTCGAAGTACAGCCCCAGGTGCTCGGGGGTGACCAGAAGACGCTTTTCGAAGACCTCCAAGAGACTTTCGAGCGCTTCCCTGACGCGGGGCAGACCCGTGGCCAGATACAGGGCCGAGAAGGCTTCCAGTAGATGAAGGTTTGTGTTCATGCTCTTGGCGCAGGGAATATCGACTTCGCTGAGGGCTTGAATCAGGGGCTCCTTCCAAGACCGGTCCACGGCCTCGTAGTAGCCGCCGAATTCCCTGTCCCGGCCAACCTTTTCCAGAAGGTCGAAGGTCTCCACGGCCAACTCCAACGCCGGTTTCTCTCCTGTGGCGCGAAAATACTGTGACAAGCCGTAGACCGCGAACGCCTGGCCGTAGAGCACCTTGCGGTCGAACTCGGCCTTCCCTCGCGAATCGACCGTCCACCAGAAACCTCTGGCAGTTTTGTCGAGCAGGGGACCGGTCAAGAAGGCGTAGGCTTGCCGAGCCGCGGCCAAGTCCAAGGGATTTCTGCGGTACAGCCAAGCCTGACTGTAGGTCCAGAGGTGACGGCTGTGCATCACCACTCCCTTGGGATGGCGAAGGTCGAGTTTTCCGTCTTGGCTCACCAATCCCGCAAAACCGCCTTGCCGACAGTCAAAGGTCTGATACCAGAATGGAAGAATGTTTTCGCGAAGTTCTCGGTCAAGGGATTTGGCCAACCGGCCCAGTCGATCAAGGGGGGGCATAGGCGGCATTATAGGGGGAGCAAGGGTCAATGGCAACCGGTTTCCATGGCGGTCCAAGGTCCTTGTCCACCGCCTTCCTCCAAGCTATTCTTGGAGCATCCCTGCTGAGGAAGTCCTGCTTGAATCATTCGGGAATTCGGTCCGTCCTGATCACTGGCGGAAGCGCCGGTATAGGCGGCCAACTCACCCTTTCCCTGGCTCGCGCGGGCTTCGAGGTTTTTTTCGTGGGGAGGAATGTTCCTCGGGGTCGCGCCCTCGAAGAACGTCTGAAAGCCGAAGGCCTCCTTGGGCACTTTTTGAAGGCTGACCTCTCTCATCAAGTGGGAGTGGCCGGGCTCGCGGTCACCGTTCGGGCGGCTTTGAGGGCAAAGGGCCAAGAAGGCCTTGATGGACTAGTGAACAACTTAGGTGGCGTCTTCCCGACCAAAAGACTGACTCCTGACGGTGTCGAGGCGACCTTCGCCTCCAACTTCGTCCATCCAACGCTTCTGGCCTGTCTTCTTCTGCCCGAGCTGGAACGCGCCGGGGGGCGCGTTGTCCAGATGAGCACGGGTTACCACCATCTGGTCAGACTGACTGCCGCCGATCTTGCTTTTCGCCGCTGGGACTGCGGAATGAACGTCTATGGACGCGCCAAACTCCTCTCCGTCCAGGCAGGGGAGGTGATCGGACTTCGCTGGCGTCGCCGTGGTGTGGGGTGGCACTTCGCCGACCCAGGGATGGCTGAGACTCCGCTGACAAAGGCGATGGGGGCCGTGGACTTTCCCTGGTACGGTCGGTTCCTGGTTCCGCTCGTCAAGCGGGTGCAACGCCCGATACCTCTGACATGGTGTGTTTCCAGCGCTGTTCGCCTCCTGGTCCGACGCGACCTGCCAGCCGACAGTGGCGTCTACGTCTTGCCGGGGCCGGTGATCCTGCCTCGTTTTCTTGTAGGGTTTGACCGGCGCGATGGGGCCAAAAATCTTGAGTTCAGTTTCCGGTGGTTCCTTCCTGAACACAGGACTCTTGTGGAAAACGCCACAAGGGCTTGAAACGTCCTGGTTGAGCCCAATTTTTTGTTCCGGCGCCGCGGAGGCTGGCCAGGTAGTCGGCGACGGGTTCTGAGTTGAGAAAATCGCGGAGCCTTTGGGCCTCGGCTTCGTCGAGGCATGGAATGTAGGCCTGAAGGGCCTGATCGGCCTGCCAGACCGAGCCGTCGGACCGCGGTCCCAAAACCGATGCGTCGAGTCTTGCCCTCCCGTAGGCCGACCACACGACTTTGTAGGGAGTGAACGCGTAGGCGCCGACGCCCAACAAGGCCCACCACCGTCCTCTGGACAACTGCGAGCCCAGCAGCACGCCTCTGCGGCTGGACAGTCTTTCTCGCCAGGCTGACCAGAAGGCCGCAAGTCCCGAGGCTTCGAGCTCGTTCTCGTCGAGGAGCGAACCGTTTCTGTGGTAGGGAACCAGAATCCACTTTTTCGCGTCTGTGCCCCGGAGCCGGGCGGTCGCCAGCGGATGGACAAAGGATGGGTCGACTCCAGGTGGCGGGCCGACGACGTGGAACGCGGCGTTGGCACCACCGGTGTTGATCCCCTGTCGGGGTCGCTGCCAAGTCTGCAACGGGCACGAAGGAAGGGCCGCTGAAGTCCCCTTGGGAATTATCCGCCACGGGGCCCCTTCGGTGTGTTCAACGGCTTCTTGCTCTTCCCACCGACCTGGACTGCCCGTGAGGTAGGGTATCGGCCTGCCGACCGCCGGGGGGGAACCGGGCGTGAACTCGGCCCAACCGCAACGGGTCGCCACACCAGGAAAGGGTCGCAGCTCGGTGAGGTCGACGACGGAATCTGGACGCCAGCTTCTCCACCGAGCCGCCGATCCGTCGTTGTGAAACAGCGAAAGAGGAAGGAAGAATCCGGCTCGGCCACGGGGAGAAACCAAGTTTGTAAAGACGCTGGCCGTCACAAGAGCGGCTAGATCGAGGCGTGAGCGTCCCAAGAGAAGCTGCGAAGGCGGACCGACAAGGTCCAGAGTCTGAAACCAGGGGCGATACGCCGCTTGGTCTTGAGAACTCAGGTCGGGGTAGGTGATCCACGGGGGATTGCCGGCGACCAAGTCGTATTGTCGTTTTGGGGGGTTCAGGACCACATCGGTCTCGATCAAGTTGCGCTCTGGAAAGGCAAAGCCCCAAGCCTCCCTCCACCGCCGCGCAAAAGTCTCCAAAAACGCCCCGTCGCGTTCGATGAGCCAAACCCGGTCAGCCCAAGCGGCGTCGGGAACTCCTCGAAGCCCTACCGTGGCTTCGGCCAGCGCGAACACAAAGGCTCCTTCGCCGGCAGTCGGGTCGCAGAAGGTGGCTCCGGCGGCAACGAGTGCCGGCGCGTTCAGCCGTTCCACCGCCCAGCGTGCCCACGCGCTCGGGGTGAAGACCACGCCAGGGGCAATCATTTCAAGCTCAGAAGGTCCGATAGCCGAGAGATGGCCGCAAGCTGTTCCTCAAGGGGATTTTCAAGCTCCAGGCTGGCCCAATCGGGCGGAAGGAACTCGCGGTAGGCCACCAGGTAGTCCAAGTCGGATAACCCTATGAAATGGTGATGATCCGTGCGCCCGTTCCACGGATTGGGGTCGCCCTCCCGGATGGCAGAAATGTGGCAACACCGCGGCGGGAACTGGCGAACCAGGTCGTCGAAACCGCTGTAGAGAGGATCTTTGGCACGGCGCGCAGCCTCCCAGTGGCTGAAATCCGGGCAAACACCTGCGTAGTCGCGAAGCTGGTCGGCCTGCGGCAGAACATCCGAGTTCTCTAGCGAAATCCATTTCAGCCACCGCGAACTTTCGGGAAAGTAGGCAGTGTTGCTGGCAGCGGGGTGCACGTTGAAGACCTCGGTTCCGAAACGGTGGATCAGATAGCCGATCTCGGCGTCGTTGCAGTCAGATCGAAGGTGGACATGGGCCAATTTCAAGCCTTCGATTCGCTCAAGATCAGAATAAAGGTTCTTGCGCTCAGAGGTCGTCAGTGT
The DNA here is from genome assembly GCA_964475005.1 of uncultured Spirochaetales bacterium. Taxonomy (GTDB): domain Bacteria; phylum Spirochaetota; class Spirochaetia; order JABEVK01; family JABEVK01; genus JAIFLN01. Next base: position 11,684 of record CAYYUZ010000054.1, on the reverse strand, counting down.
CGTCGGGAACAAAGCGATCGTCCGTACCCCTGTCCGGCCCAGGTCCTCCAGGAAGGCACTGATTCTGTCCTTCTTGGTGGACGTCAGGGAGGGGAGAAGGGTCATGTCCTATCAAAGACCTTTCGGGCGGCTTCGGCGGCCTCGGTATTCTTGGCGCTCAGTTCAGACGCCAGGTCGACCGCGCTCCGAATCCCTTCGACAGCGGTTTCGATCGAGGCGAAGTTGGCATCTAGGCTGTGAGAGGATTCTTCCACATGGCGCATCTGTGTGGCGATGTGGTCCGTGCCGGCCGACATTTCGTCGCTTCCGGCCTTCACTTCCGCCGCGATACGGCTCAAGTCGCCAAGACCTTCCAGAACCTGGCGGTTCCCCTGCTCCTGTTCCGACAGCGACTGCCGGACAGCGTCAAGGATTCGACCGAGGCTCTCAATCTGTTTGGCGATCTTCGCGAACGATTCACCGGCGTCACCGGACTGCTGCACCACCGCGGCGATGCCGTCGGCCGAGGTTTTGAGCTCGTTCTTGATGCTTTTGGACTGGGTTGAAGCCAAATCGGCGAGTTTGCGGATCTCGTCGGCAACCACGGCGAACCCGCGGCCGGCGTCGCCTGCGTGTGCCGCCTCGATGGCGGCGTTCATGGCCAGCAAGCTCGTTTGGCTGGCGATGCTCGCAATCATTTTGTTGGCGCTGCCCAAGGCCTCGGATTGTTTCGCTACGGCCTGGGCCGTGTTGCGGACCTTGCTGACGCCGGACTGGCCTTCGGCGGCCGCCGTCTCCAGATGTCGGAATTCCGAAGCCATGGCCTCGGCGTTCTTTCCGATCGAGGCGACGTTGCCCACCATTTGTTCCACGGCCGTCGATGACTGCTGCAGGCTACTCCCCTGGCGGTCCACGAGTCCAAGAAAACTCTCGACGTTGCGGCTGATTTCGTGAATTCCTGAACTCGTCTCTTGAATGCCCCTAGTTCGGAGCTCCCCGGCCTTCCGAACCTCTTGCAGTTCGGCGTCGATAGCGTCTGTGGCTTGTCGCGTCACCGCCAACTGGTCGTGTAACTCCATACCGTGGACTTTCAGGGTCTCAACTTCCTCGTGGAAACGCGCGATGTTGTGACTGTAGTTCTCGGCAATCTGGTTGAGCGCGTCTTTGAGCGCCTGCGCTTCCCTTGTTGAGAATTTCGCGTCCATACGCCCTTCGACCCGGCCTTCGGCGAGCTCCAAAGCAAATTTCGAGGCCTTGGTGACCGGTGCCAGGGCGGAGGTGAAGGTTGCCCACCCCAGAAAGGCCGCGACAAGGACAGTGAACACAACCAAGCCAACCACCATCCAAACGACGGACTGGAGGGTGTCGTTAGGGGGGGCGCCCGCAAGCGCTCCCGTGAGAGTGGTCAGGACCAGTGTCCCCAAAAGCAGAATCAGGACAATCGACGGCCCAACAAACCAGGCTACTCGTGTCTTCAGTGATACCTTCATGGAATCAGCCTCCACACGAATACTATAGTCGAGGAATCAGAGGAGGGCAACGACTCGCTAAACAAGAGATTCGCCTTCGCCTTCCATGGCGTCGAGGGCGCGCTGCGATCGTTCTTGGTTTCCGAGCGAAAGTTTTCGGGCCATGAGTTTGGCCAGAAAGAGCCCGTACTGGGGGTAGAGACGCAAGGTGCGCACAAACGAGCGGCGGCTGATCTTGACCAGGCGGCCGGGATTCTCGCACAGCACGGTGGCCGTCCGCATGTTGTTCATCAAGAACGACATCTCGCCCATGAACACATCGGCCGGGGTCAGAAGTCCAACGGGGACTCCTTCGTGATAAACACCGAACTGCCCGCTGGTAATGTAGAAAATATGGTCGCTCAGTTCACCCTGCTCAAAAACAACGTCGCCCCTTTTGGCGACCACGACCTCGTCGGCCTCAAAGCCTCGGGGCGTGGTACGCTCCACCGAGCCGTCGTGGCTGAACTGCAGGCAGGCCACGTTTCCCTGGCGGTTGTAGGAAAGCTTTCCACCCATCTTGCGGGCGAGCTGGATGCCCCGGCCCGAAAGCTGGTCGAGCTGGTGGTCTCGAACCTTTTGCCGGTAGGCCTCGACGTCAAAGCCCGAACCCTGGTCGCGGACGAAGAACTTGGTGCCTGTCGGCACGATCTCCCATTCCAGGGTGACCTTTTTTTGCGCAAGGCCGGGATCAGCGTCAATTTTGGTCTTGATCAGCTCACTCAGACTACCGCCCTGAGCCAGAAACTCGGCCTTTTCGGCCGAACTGATACTGCAGTTTCCATGTTCGATGCCGTTCTGAATCAGTTCCGCCAAAGCAATTTGAATGTCCCGTTTTCGAGGAGCGGGCAGGTAGCCGCGGTGCACAAGGTTCTGGGCCGCCAGGCCGGCGTAGACAGGAACCACCGAAGGATCATTGTCGATGTTGAAGGACCCCGTGGTCTTGGCTCCCTCTCTTTCACCGAGTTGCAAATGGACAAGAATCTGTCTGTTGGCGTCGAGTATTCTGAGGTGTTTGAGAAGATGGTCGGCCAGGGCGTTCAAGGGAAGAACGGTCACAACGTTGATGTCTTTGAGCTTCTGGTTGACCTGCACCTCGGTCGCCACCTTGGGATCGAAGAACGCCACGATACCGAAGTTGTGCATCCACGAGTCGCTTTGAAGGCTCTGCAACAGAGGAGTCAGGTCGAGTTTGGGGTCCGTGGCGTTCCAAAGAACAATCTCGGGAAGGTCAAAGGAGAGGATCTCGAGGGCTTCCTCGGAACTCTGCCCGTGGCTCAGCACGAAGGTCTGCCGGTGGTCGGGAGCCAAAGCCTTCTCGATGAGGCTGAACACTTCGGGCTGGGAGTTCAAGACGGCAACAAGGCTCATGGGTTCCTCCGCTAGGCTTCCGGGGCGGTTGCCTTTTTTCCAAAAATCGTTAGAATGCCCGTTCTATTGGAGAACCATGAAGACGCAATTGATTCCCGCCGAGCAAGTCAAGGAAGCCGCCAACCTGGTCAAAAAAGGTGGTTTGGTGGTCTTCCCTACAGAAACAGTGTACGGTCTGGGGGCCAGTGCTTTCAACCCTGTCGCTTGCGCGCGGATCTTTACGGCCAAGGGCCGACCCTCCGATAACCCCTTGATTGTACACGTTTCCAACGAAACCCAACTTGCCGAAGTCGCCGGGGAATTGCCGGCTCCCGCTCTGGTTCTGAAACAAGCCTTCTGGCCGGGTCCCCTTTCCTTGATCGTTCCCAAAAACGCTAATCTCCCGGAAATCGTGACGGCTGGCCTAGCCACGGTTGCCGTACGCTGGCCGAAAAACAAAACTGCACTGGCCTTTCTTGAGGAGTGTGGAACCGCGGTGGCGGCGCCTTCGGCCAACGTGAGCGGGGCACCCAGTCCCACGACGTTTGAAATGGCCAAAGGCGCCATGCTCGGCCGCGTCGACGCCATCATTGCCGGAGAGGATTGCGATGAAGGTTTGGAATCCACCATTGTCGGCTTCGTCGATGGCCAGGCCAAGATCTTGAGGCCGGGAAGCATTACGGCCGAACAGATCGCCGTGGCCTTGGGCTGTTCTGTCGGCGACCTGGCCTACCGTCCGCCCATCGAGGGCCGGCCGGTTTCTCCAGGTTTGAAGTACACGCACTACAAGCCCAGCGCGACGGTTAAACTGTTCCGCAACGCCCAGGAGCTTTCCAGTTTGGCCGTGGAGGGGCACAAGGTCGGCATCCTCAAACTGTCTGGTTCGACGAATGTGATGCCTGAAGACTGGGTGGTTCTGGAGTTCGCCGACTGGAAGGCCTTTGGCCGGTCGCTATATTCGTCGTTCTACGATCTCGACAGGGTCGGGTGCACCCTTATTCTGGCCCAGCTTCCCGACGAAACCGGGTTTGGCACCGCGATCGCCAACCGGCTCAAGAAGGCTTCGGGCGTCTAGCCCCTTTTGCGGAGGGAAGACTCGGCCACTTCCAGGTCGATTCCCAACTGCTGGGCCAACTCGACAGCGTGTTCGACAAGGACGCTGTGGTTCTCGGCCTCGATGGCTTTGAGGGCGTCACGCAGGCGGTCCAGGCTCAAGAAACATTCTCGCAACGGTGATTCCATGAAGACCTCTTGTGCCCAGCCTAAGGCGGCGTTCACCGTTCGTCAAATTCGCAGGGCCGGAATCTTTGACAAGAACGATGGACTGGTTTGGGCCGGGGAATTATCTTCTGGCTCAGGGAGAGCACCATGGTTTCCATTCAACGAGAATACGTCGCTGGCGCGTGCAACATCAGCAAGGAAGAGGAGCGTTTGCGTCTGGCTACCGGCGTCATTGGGACTGGACTGACGGTCGCGGCGGGGTTGGCCTTCGTCGCGTTGCCGGTTCCTCCGCTTTGGCGGCTCACGCTTTTTCTGCCCTCCGCCATGGCCGCCTCTGGGTTCCTTCAGGCTGGAATGCATTTTTGCGCCAACTATGGGATGCGCGGGGTGTTCAACCTCACAAGCGACGTCGGAGCAACCCGAAGCGTCGAAGAAAAGGAGTTTGCCCGCAGGGACCGCGCCAAGGCCTGGCAGATTCTTGGGCTTTCGGCGCTCATCGCGGCCGCTGTGGCTACGGCCGCGTTTTTTCTTCCGTAGTAAGTTTCGCCTTCACTTCGTAGCGTCTGACCAAGACCTTGTCGATGCGGTTCCCGTCCATGTCGACCACTTCGAAGAAGAAGGTCTTCCACACAAAATAATGCGCGACCGAGGGGATTCTCCCCATACGCTTGAGAATGAACCCCGCTATGGTGTGGTACTCGCCCTTTTCCTGCTCGAGTTCTTTCTCGCAATCGAAGTATTTCGCAAATTCATCGACAGGAAAGGCCCCGTCCACTAAGAAACTTCCGTCGTCGCGGCGCGTGATCTGAGGAGCGTCGGTGGAGGCGATCATCACCTCGCCAAAGAGTTTCTCAAGAATGTTTCTGAGAGTCATCACGCCCTGAATGCCGCCGTACTCGTCGACAACGAGCACCATTTTGGCGTTCTTCTCCTTGAAGACTCCCAAGACTTTCAGGGGGCTGACGCTGACGGGAACCACGGCGGGAACCTCAAGGAATTCGTCGAGCCCGGTGTAGCGGTTCTCGGCAAGGGCCGCCAGGATGCTGCGGCCGTCGACCACTCCCACCACGTGGTCCAGTCCCCCTTCGCAGACGGGGAAGACCTCCACCTCGGGATTGTCGATGACGACACGGCGGATGGTCTTGTCATCGTCGTCGCGTTCAAAGAAGAGAACATCCACGCGTTGGGTGAGGTAGCCGTGGGTTCCCTTGTCGTCGAGGGTCAGCATGCTCTCGGCGAGGTTTTGTTCGACTTCGTGGAACACTCCGGCGTCTCGGCCTTCCCTCAGCATGACCTTGAGTTCTTCCTCGGTGACCGGGGGGTCTTGGTTGGGCTTGATGCCAAGAACCCACAAAATGCCGTCGCTGCAGCGGGTGAGAAACCTTTCAAGCGGGTAGAAGAGGAAGCTGAAAAACCGAATGGGATGGACCACGCTGGCGGCCACTTTTTCGGGGTTGGAAAGCGCGATCCGTTTGGGCACCAACTCGCCGATGAACACCGAGGCCAGGGTGATCAGGAAGACCACCGCGATGAAGCTCACGGCGTCGGCCGCCGGCGCCAGCCAAGCGATCGTTACAAGCTCCTGGCGAAGCGCTTCCGACAGGGTGGCCTCGCCAAGGGCTCCTACGAGAATGCTGATGAGGGTAATGCCGACCTGCATGGTCGATAGGAAGGGTCCGGGGTGCTGGGCCAGTTCAAGCACCCGGCGGTAGCGGTCGTCACCCGCGTCGGCCTTCTGCTTGAGGCGCGACTTGCGCGAAGACAGAATCGAAATCTCTGACATCGCGAAGAAGCCGTTCAGCACCAGAAGAACGGCGATGAGCGCGACCTCAAACACGATGGAGTTCACACCCCATGCTCAAGCACGGCAACATCGACCTCGGTGTCGTAGTCGACGCCGGGCACAGCGAAGCCGTTGAGCTGAAGGAAGTCCTCCTCGAAACCTTTGACGTCGCACAGCTCGCGCAGGTTGTTGCCGTCCACTTGATCCCACAGGTCGGAGATCTGCTTCTGCACCCCAGGCGCCATTTCCAGGTCGTCGACGCGGATCAAACCCTGGCCGTCCACCGGCACAGGACCCGAGGCGTACAACCTCGTCCGGAACAAGCGCTCGATCTGCTCGATGCAGCCTTCGTGGGTTTTCTCTTTCTTCATGATCTTGTAAAGGAGCGAAATGTAGAGGGAAACGGCAGGAATCACGGCGCTGGCCCGGGTGACCAGGGCCTTGTTGACGCTGACGAACGCCGCGCCGCCCACGGTGCTCTTCAGCTTGGCCGACAAGGTGTGCGCGGTGGCCTCCAGATGCTCCTTGGCCTTGCCGATGGTTCCAGACCGGTAGAAGGGGTAGGTGACCTGGGGTCCGATGTAGGAGTAGGCCACTGTCGTGAAACCCTTGGCCAGCACCCCGGCGCTGGCGAGCGCTTCGATCCAAAGCTCCCAATCCTCACCGCCCATGACCTTCACGGTGGCCGCCAACTCCTCTTCGGTGGCAGGGGTCACGGTGCTCAGTTTTACTTCGCCTTTGAACGGGTCAATGCTCTTGGCGTGGAAGTCCTGGCCCAGGGGCTTGAGGACAGAACGATGCTGCACCCCTGTCTTCGGATCGGTACGCACAGGGCTGGCCAGGGAGTACACCAGCAGATCGACGCTCCCCAGATGCTGTTTGACGGCGGCCACTACTTGGGCCTTGATCTCGTCGGAAAACGCGTCGCCGTTAAAACTTTGGCTGAACAGACCGGCGGCCTTGGCGGCTTTGTCGAAGGCGATCGTGTTGTAGAATCCGGCAGTGCCGGGACCTTTCTCGCTTCCCGCCTTTTCGAACGCGACGCCGATGGTCTTGGCCCCCGCCCCGAAAGCCGCCTCAATGCGGGTTGCCAGCCCGTAACCTGTAGACGACCCAATCACCAACACATTCTTTGGTCCCTCGATGGGGCCTTTGGAGCGAACGTAGTTGATCTGCCGCTCAACATCGGCGGCGCAACCGGCCGGGTGGGAATTGAGACAGATGTTGTTGATGATTTTGGGTTTGACAATCATGGAACCTTCCTTAGGTGGGAAGATTATCGTCACAAACTGGGCGCGGCGTCAACCTGAGGCTGGCCGGGTGGCGATTTCAAGGGCCGTCAACAGGGCCGTTGCTTCCAAGCGGGAAGCTCCGCACATGGCGGGTTCCGGCCTGAGCGAGGAGCAAACGGCCGGGCGCTCGGGCTTTCCCCAGAGTCCGCAACGAAGCTCAGAGGTCAAATGAACACAGGGGGTGAAAGCCGGTTTGTTGAGCGAGGAAATGGAGGGAACAACACAGCACGCGCCGCACGAGGTTCGGCAGGTCATCTTTTGGTCGCTGATTGGTATGCTGAAGTGATTCCAAAACCGTAACGAGGCGACGCCCCTTCGGGGCTTACGCCTGGAGTTTTGCAAAGCAAAACTCCCAGGGGTTCCGGCGCTAGCCGGTACCCCGAGCATTCGAGCGACGCTGAGGCGCCGACAGGTTGACCCGCAGTAGGTTTTGGGATCACTTCTTGAGGGACATCAAGACGCGTTCAAGCACCTTTTCTCGGTCGAGGGGTTTGACGATGTAGTTCTTCGCGCCTTTGATCAGGGCATCCTTAACCAAGTCTTGTTTGCCGAGGGCGCTGACCATGATGACCCGCGCTTCGGGGTCGAACTCGACGATCTTTTCAAGTGCCGTGACCCCGTCCATCTTCGGCATGGTGATGTCCATGGTCACAAAATCGACGTTGGGGAACAATTCCTTGTACTTCTCCACACCAGCTTCGCCGTCGCCAGCGGTTCCTACGACCTCGAAACCCTCGCTGGAAAGAATCTGCCCAATCTGCTTGGTGACAAACATCGAATCGTCGACGATCAGTACCCGGTAGGGAGTTCCGTCGTCTTTCATGCCGTCGGGGTTCTTGGCGTTGATCGTGGGAAAATCCACCTTGGTCTTCATACGGTCTCCTGCACAGCAGATTCTTCAGTTACTGTAACCGATGGTATGGGGCTAATCAAGGGTTTTCGTCCAGCCCCCGTCATCGACAAGCCTGGCCAGGGGGAATAGGATAGGGTATGCGACTCACCGTTCCCGCCAACTATGACCCGGCTATTTTGCCTACCCTTAAACGCTGCGGCGCCTTTGAAGTCTACGGCAAACTCCCCTTCGATGTTACCGGCGGAGGACGACCATCGTACATGGCGACCGCGCTCTCTAAACGAGGCCTGGCCGACTACATCGACCAGGTGCACCGCAACGCCCTGCAATTCAACTACCTGCTCAACGCGGCCTGTTTCGGGAACGCCGAGTGGACGAGGGCATTCCATCGAAAACTCGACGATTTGCTTACCTGGTTGACCGAGTTGAAGGTTGAAACGCTGACAATCTCGGCACCCTTCCTTGTTCAGATCGTCAAAAAGCGGTTTCCCCACTTTAAGGTCAAAGTCGGTATCTACGCCCAGGTCGACACGGTTAAACGGGCCAAATACTGGGAGGACCTTGGCTGCGACACCATCAACCTCGAGTCGTTTTCCATCAACCGCGACTTTGAGACCCTGGTCAAGATCCGCGAGGCCGTGAAAGCAGATTTGGTGCTGATCGCCAACCATTTCTGCCAGCCTAACTGTCCTTACCAAGTCCAGCACCAAAACGGCCACGCCCACGCCAGCGGCCTGAATCCCTCCTTTTACATCGACTACCCCATCATGCAGTGCCAGAAGAACCGGCTGACCCACAAAGAGCTGTTCATTTCGGCGGGCTGGATCCGCCCCGAGGACACCGCCCGCTACGAGGCGCTGGGCTACACCACCTTCAAATTGCTTGAACGCAACATCCCCAGCGACGCGCTTGTCGAAAGGGCCAAGGCGTACTTTGAACGCAAGTGGGACGGGAACTTGGCCGACTTGCTGTTGTCGTGGGGCTTTAAAAAGCGCCCGCCGAAGTGGTCACCGGTCCACATGCTCAGGGCTTTCAGGTTCTGGAAGATGCCTTTGGGACTGGCTCCGACGGCGCTCAGCTTTCTCAAAGGCAACGGCATGCTGCTCTACACCCAGGAAAAGAACCCCATCACCATCGACAACGCGGCCATTCCCGCCAATTTCCTCGACCGTTTTCAGAAAGGCCACTGCAATCAGAGGGACTGCGCCGGCTGCGGCTACTGCGCGGGCATTGCCGATCGGGCGGTTACCATCGATCCGGCGTTCCTTGAGAAAATGCTACCGGTGTATGAGAAGCTCGAGGATAGGTTAGTCTCGGGGCGGTTCTGAGGCTCGGAGGCTGTCGAGACTGCGGAAAAGCGGTCTATGATCGCCCTAACAGTGAAGGTGGATTAAGTGAACGAACAAGAGAAATATTGGGAGCTCATAAAGCAAGTTCGGTTTGAGCGGTACTACCTGGATGAATACATCCGCAGCACCAACACCCTCGAAAGCTGGGTGAATGGAATCACAGCGGTAGCCTCTTCCACCAGTATTGCCGGTTGGGCAGTGTGGAAAGAATGGGGCTTTGCTTGGGCTGCTGTTATTGCCATCTCCCAGGTGATCAATGCCTTGCGCCCGCTGCTTCCGTACACCAAGCGTCTGAAACTGCTTCAAGAGATGCATGGTGAGATGTCGAGGCTGACGCTCGAAGTTGAGTACCTCTGGTTCGGCATCTCTCAAGGGGAATTTACAGAGGGGGAGATACACACCAAGTTGTTCGATCTTAGGAAAAAGCAGGAGGAGATCTCGAACCGACACCTGTCCAATCATGTCCTGCCGAAGAAGTCCAAGCTGATCGAGAAGGCTAATACCGAGGTAGACCGTTATCTGCAGAAGAACTATATTGGAGACAATCATGAGTGACGTGGCGATCAAACAGCAACGAATTAACAATGGGAAGCAGCTTCCTCAAAACAGCTCGAAAGTACCTATGCCCAAGGTCCAGCCTCCAAAGCCAGAGCCTGTTAAGGCACAAGCCTCCAAAACTCCTCGTAAGTAGGGTGATCAGCGCTTGCGGAGCTGCAAACTGACCTAGACAGAAGGGGGAACTGAAGTGAGCGACAACGACCAGCAAGGCGGCCGAGCACAGGATGGAATGCCGTTGAATCCATCGAAACTGAAGATGCCGCCTGTTCACCCGCCCAAGCCAGAACCTCCAAAAAACCAAAAGACCGAACCTCCGGCTCAACCCCCACGGAAGAAATGATTCGTCGAGCCGCAGGATGGCTACGATATGCCTAAGGCTCTGACTGCCGTCTTCATCTTAGGTTTGCTTCTTGGAACCTCGTCGGCTTTCGCGTCGACGCTTTCACTGAACTCATCCGATACTCAACTCCAAGTCATTGCTCCTCTTCCAACGCAACCCACACCCAGCCTCGTCGACCTAAGCCTGCCAACCATCCCGGTACAGCCGAGGTTCGAGGTTTGCCTAGTCGTGGTACCGCACGGTGACGCCCCGAGTTTTGAGTTCCGGCCTGTGGTGATCTTCCATCTGCTGCCGGATACGGCCCTTGCCGGGGATTTTTTTGGAAACCCAGGACTGCTCTACTACTACAATGCTCGCTTCTATGACCCGACCCTGGGCAGATTCATCACAGAGGACCCGGCAAGAAGCGGCGGGAACTGGTATGAGTATGCGCTCGACAACCCGCTGACCAACATCGATCCGACAGGGTTGTTTGACATGAGCACACTGGGGACCCAAGTAACAGATTCGCTAAAGGCTCAGGGAACTAACCTCGCCAACGCCAAGATCGACTCTTCTGCGAGCGGAATGAATCAAGGCGAGAAAGCTCAGTTATTGGCTGACCTGAAAGATCAAGGAAAGATCAAGTATGCAGCTTCAGAAGACCCCGGACGTATTACTAAGAAAGGTCAAACCACCAGTGTCTATGACATCCTGCGGTCAGGAATGGCCGATTGCACTGATGAAATGAGTTTTGTTGCGAGTGTACCGGACTTCTCGACAGAACGGTGGTTGAGCGATACTGCATTAAGAGATCAGTACTTTTCTGAACTTGTTCCGCAAGCACTACCGTTCCAAGATAGCCGAGCCTGGATTCCCCCAGCCAACACCTGGCTAATGGGTAGGTATCGCGAGCAATCACCTAGTAATGAAGCTGGACACACACAGTTGTACTTGGGGAATGGCAGGTATGCTGAGTCCACGAGCGTAAAGAATGGGCAGGGAAGAAACGGTCCTGGATTTTGCGAAAGCACTACCAGGGATCAGGTGGTACAAGTTGCAGAAATATATCTGCAATCAAGTGATTCCAAGTGGGACGACAGAGACTGGCAAGAGCAGGCCCAGAGTCTCATCGTACACCCTGATGAAAACCCAATGGGGAACACGAATAACTACTCCGTCCAATTAGAATGGCGGAGTTCATCAATCCGAACCAACATTTACCTTTCTGCGAAAATAACAGAGGTATTCAAGAGCATGGAGCACTCAGACGGATATAAGCCAAAGGGGACCCTGGAGGGGACCTACTTTGTGCGAATAGACTATGATGTTGTCGGCGGTGATGATGTCAACGAAGTTATGAACGGTCAAAGAAAGACAGACATTGGGCTTTACGACAAGGCATTGAAGCGGTGGGAATACCTAGTTTTGGCCAAAGATGACACCGGACAGTTCAAAATCATCGATCATTG
>CAYYUZ010000053.1:0-23700 GCA_964475005.1 uncultured Spirochaetales bacterium | reverse complement strand
GTTCAAAGAGGAGGTGCTGGCCTACAAGGTCGATGGTCTTTCGATCACCGATGTGTTGGGGCTGGCCGTCAACGAGGCCAGGCAGGTCCTGAAGCAAAAGGAATTCGCATCGAAGTTGAAGGCCCTCGATGAAGTGGGATTGGGCTACATGACCCTCGGCCAACCCCTCAGTTCGCTCTCGGGCGGCGAATGTCAGCGGATCAAACTGGCGACCGAGCTTCAAAAAACGGGAACCCTCTATGTGCTCGACGAGCCGACCACGGGGCTGCACCCTTCCGATATCCGGCACCTTCTCGAAATCATCCACAGGTTAGTCGATGCGGGAAACACCGTGGTCGTGATCGAACACAACCTCGACGTTATCAGGAGTGCCGACTGGGTGATCGACCTTGGCCCCGAAGGCGGCAGCCGCGGAGGCCAAGTGCTTTACGAAGGCCCTCCTGCGGGACTGTCGGCACACCCAGCCTCTCTGACAGGAGCTTTTCTAGTTCCCGTCATTTTGTGAAGAGAGTTGCCGAGTCAAGGATGCGCTTGACCAAGTCATCGTCCGGTTCTTCCGTCGAAGCGTATTGGAAGGCCACGATCAGCAGGTGGTCGGGGAAGGAGAGGAAGTAGCGGTCCACTACCAAGGGGGTCGGTCTTTGCATCCCTCCGACGGCGGCGGCCGTTTCCTTCATCCTGATCGCCTTTCGACCTGTAAGCTGAATCCAGTCTTTGGCCAAGATTCTGATGTCCGAGTCGGGTCCAGGATAGACCCTCCCTGGGGCTAGCAGTCTGTCAAAGACTTCAGCGTTTCCTCCGACAAAACCTGGGCTAAATTCGGCTACCTTGCGCCCCCGGCTGTCGACGATAAGGGAGTCTTGGACCGACCATTCCAAGGGCAGAGAAATCCCCAAGAGGATACCGTTCTTCGTCTCGTGGAAGGTCCGGTAGTCTTCAGTAGTGAAGATCTGGATGGTCTGTTTCCATTCCCTGAAAGGAACCACCGATTAGAGGGCGGGTGGACGAGCCACGGACGCACAGGAAGACAAGAGGAGAACAACGCTCACGAGAATCATCCAAAGCTTGAAAAGGTTCTTCCTGTTGATCCTGTTCATCCCAAAAATCCTGTCCTCATGTCACATTCTTCGCCGAGCAACGACCTCGGGCCCGTCAGCTCCGCTGGGCCTTCGCTTCCAGCGCCCTCTTTTTCTCCTTCCATTCGCCGTCGATGATCGAATACCAGGCCGTATCGCGGTTCTCACCCCGGCTTACAAAGTGCTGGCGGAAGAGCCCCTCGTACTCAAACCCCAAGCGGAGGGCGGCCCGTTTGCTGTCTTGGTTGAGGTTGTTGCACTTCCATTCGAGGCGGCGGTAGTTCAGCTCTTCGAAGACGTAGGTGAACATCAGGAGCATGACGTTGGTGTTGATCTCGGTCTTCTGGGCCTTCTTCTCGTACCAAATCGACCCGATCTCGACGGTTCCGTGATCGGTCTTCACTTTCATCAGACTCACGCAGCCGACGTGCCGTCCCAGCCGTTTGCTGAAGACCTTGTACATCCTTTCGCCAGGCAGGGAGAGTTTCACAGACAAGTAACGTTCAAACGTCTCAAGGCTGTCCATGGGGGAAACGTTGACATGGAACTTGAAAAGATCGTCCCCGTTGGTCCCCACAGAGGCGGACGCGAAGAGTTCCTCAAGGTCCTGTTTCGCATCGACGGAAGAAAGCTTGACCCAGCGGTTCTCCAGGGTCAGGTCGTTTGACGGCGGCCGCCACGGTTGAGTCACACGGTTCTCCTTAAGTTTGGCGGACGGTCAGCACTCGCGATCCAACGAAATCCCCGTCGACGTGAAAGGTCAGCGTGTAGTTCCCGGGTCTGGGAAAGTTGGCCGAGACAATGATGGGATCGAGTTCAACCACGCCAAGCGGTTCGGCCACTTCGAATTCTCCCGACAAGGGGACAATGACTTGGTTGTCCTCACTGACCAGGTTGAGCGCGAACCTATGCTTGCCGACCAGATTGGTGACCGCGGCATAGAGGTACCACGGCGGAAAAATCACAGGAAAGTTCTGGGCGTTGAACTGGGTGAAGGTGCCAAGAATTCCTTTTTTGCCGTTGTTCTCGGTGATCACCTTGTCGGCGAACAACAGGCCCACGAGCACGGGTTCAGGCATGCTGTTTGCCTTTCGGTTTCTTTTTGGACTTGTTCAAAGGATAAACGGCCGGAATCCACTTCTGTTCTTCGAGCGGAGGCCGCTTGTACTTGCCGGCCTTCTGCCTCTCCGGAATTTCAATGCGGGGCGGCGTCAGGTCCTTGTAAGGAATTTGGCCCAGCAGATGGACAATGGTGTTGAGCCGCGCCGCGCGTTTGTCGTCGGCGTCGACCACAAACCACGGGCTCTCGGGGGTGTCCGAAAAGGCGAACATGGCGTCCTTGGCCTTGGAGTAGTCGACCCACTTCGTGCGGGCTGTCATGTCCATGGGGCTGAGTTTCCATCTCTTGGCCGGATTTTCAAGCCGCTCGCGGAAGCGCGCCTCTTCCACCTCGTCGCTCACCGAAAACCAGTACTTGATCAGGTAGATGCCGCTCTCGATCAGGAGTCGCTCAAAGCGCGGCACGGCATCAACGAATTCCTGGTATTCCTTCTCATTGCAGAAGCCCATGACTCGCTCGACCCCGGCGCGGTTGTACCACGACCTGTCAAAAAGCACGATCTGGCCGCCCGAGGGGAGATGGGCCACGTAGCGCTGAAAGTACCACTGAGTCTTCTCGGTCTCGGTGGGAATCCCTAGGGCCGCGATCCTCACGCTGCGGGGGTTCAAGTCTTCGGTGATGGCCTTGATGACGCCTCCCTTTCCGGCCGCGTCGCGCCCCTCAAAGAGCACGACCACCTTGAGGCCTTTGGCCTTGACCCACTCCTGCAGCTTGACCAGCTCGATGGACAAGCGCTCCATTTCGTCTTCGTAGTCCTTTTTCGAAATCTGCGAGGATTCCTTCATAAACGCCCCCTGACTAGCCGAAAACGTGGAGCCGGATCACCGCGGCCTTGAGCCGGATAAACGCGTCGGCGACTCGGCGCCATTCCATCCTGACCCCTGGCGGCAACACACTCAAGACTAGACCCGAGGTTTCGTCGAAGAGATCGAGGAGGGGGAGAAGCTCGCCGACTCTCCACGACCTCAGATCGCCCCCCAAGGCGTCAAGAAACCGGGTCTCCCGCGTGACAAAACGCTGAAGGTCGGCCAGCAGCCGCCTGAGAAAGCGGTCAAGCTCGGCCGCAGGCAACTGTTCGGGAACAGGTTCGTCGGGAAGCGCGAGGGTCTGGACCGTCAGTTTGAAGTGGAGCAAGGTGGTGAAAGCCGCATGGTACCGGCGGCGCCAGCCCGATCGGTTGAGCCGACGGTCGGTAAGGGTGGAATTCATAGACGGAGTATACGCCCGACCTCCGATTCGCGCCAACCGTCCCGTGTCGTTAAGATTTCCTTAAGAACCGCATAGGTAACCATGGAGAGTTATTTTGGTATCATGTTGAATATGAAATCTTTCCGGATAACGCTGGTTCTCTTTTCGGTCGCGATGGGAGCAACCCTAGCCAGCGCTCAGAACAAAGAGCCAACCCAGGTCATCACCCTTTCGCAAGCCGTCGACCAGGCGCTCAAGCGAGGCGACGCGTTTGCCGAAGTCCAGGCCAACCTTAGTGCAGCGCTGGCGGTCAACAAGCTTGCCATCGCAAAGAACAGCCTTACTGTCAACGCGACGGCAAGTTACGGCGCCAGTCAGAGTTCTAACAGTCCGGGACAAAGCAGCTCGACGGCGCCCAATCCTTACCAGACCTCGGTGACCACTTGGCCGGCAGGAACGGCAACGACGGTGACGAGCCCTCTGGTGTCGCCTGTGATTCAGACTTCGGCTGTGGGATCGCTGACCAACGACGGAATTCTTTTGCAGAATCCTACAGCAACGATCACGGCCGGGACTCCGCTGACAAGTGTTTCTTTGGGACTCGGAACAGGACTCCAGACTTACCCCGATGGTACATCGCGAAACGTTAGCCAGGCTTCGGTGAAACTGGGCCAGACCCTTTGGAACGGGTATTGGGGAGGCCCGGTCCAAGCGAGCGCCGACAAGGCGTCGCTGGCCTACCAGGTAGCCCAACTCAGTTCGGCCGCAACGCAGAACGCCGCGGTCTTAACCGTGAAACAAGCGTACTTCACCATGCTTTCGGCCCAGGAGAACCTCACTCTCTTCCAGGCCACACTGGAGTCATTGCGCAAGACAGCCCAAATCACCCAAGCCAAATTCGACCAGCAAGTGGCCACGGCGGTCGACGTCTTGACTTCGCAGGTGCTTGTAAGAAGCGCCGAGCTGGATCTGGCCGGGGGCCAGAATACTTTGTCCATAGCACGGCAGCGCTTGGCCAATTTGATGGGAATCGAACCAAGCACGGTCTTTCTGGCGGCCCCTGAACCCGATCCCACGTTGCCGGCGTCCACCTTGGACCAGGCAGTGGCGTTGGGATTGAAGAATCGGATCGAACCACAAATCGCCGACCTCAACGCCCGCTCGTCACTGGTCGACCAGAACCTGGCCTCGGGTTCCACCACCCCCAGCGTCGCGGTCACCGGAGGCGTCACCGACTATCTTGACCAAACCGCTTCAAAGAGCACCCTCGTCGGACAGCTCGGTGTCACCCTTGGAGCACCGCTCTGGGACGCCGGCGCTGCGGGAAGCTCCTATTCCCAGGCAGAAAGAACCAGGGCGGCCTACCTCACCCAGCTCCACCAGTACCGTCAGTCGATTCCGGTAGACATTCAGGAGGGATGGAACCTCTGGCAGCTCGACCTGAAACGTTTGGACGTTGCCGTCGACAACAAGAAGGCCTTTGACGACCAACTTGAGATTGTCCGAGTCCAGTTCCAAACGGGAGCCAAGGCATTGAGCGACCTTTTGACCGCACAGACCAACGCTTCAAACGCCGATTTCGGCCTCTTGAAGGCCAAAATCAACGCCCAGTTGGCCGCCTTGCAGCTTCAAAACCTGCTCGGCCTTTAGCAAAACGTGAGAGAAGAGGAAAGCATGAAAAAACCCGTTCAAGTTTCGGCCATTTCCGGCCTCGCCGTCCTTTTGGCCTGCTTAGTTCTTTTGGATTCGTGCCAGCCGACCCCGGCGGCTTCTGCGGCACCGCAGGCCTCCGCGGCAGCACCGCAAACCGCGGGAGGCCCACCGCCCGCAGGGGGAGCGCCAGGTAGGGGACGTTCGGCCGTCGTGACCGTCCAGGCCGAGACCGTGAAGTTTGGTCCCTTGACCGTTCAGAACGCAACGGCGGGCACTGTGGTCGCCGATACCCAGAGTTCAGTGGCCGCTCAAACAACGGGAACAGTTCTCACCTTGATACGAAAGGCCGGCGACTGGGTGAACGCCGGATCGCCCGTCGTCAAGCTCGATGACAGCCAACTTCAACTGTCTTTGAAAATTGCCCAAAACGCTCTTCAGACGGCCAAAGTGACTGCAGGTTCTGGTGAAAACTCGCGGTCAAGACTTCAGCTCGAATCGGCGCAAAAAAACTATGATTCGGCCTTGGCGCTCAGCAAGATCGGCGGCATCTCGGGTTCCGACCTCGATACTGCCAAGGCCAATCTTGAAGCGGCCAAAAACGCCGTCCAATCGGATTTCACAGTGGTCGATACCGCGACCCTGCAAGTTCAGCAAGCTCAGCTCAACCTGAACTACGCCACTATCAAGGCTCCTTTTGACGGTCAGCTTGTTTCGATCAATGTTCAACCGGGGGAATACGTCACCTCGTCCACGACGGCTTTTGTCATCGTAAGCCGGGCCAAGGACGTCAGCTTCAACGTTCCCCCCTCCGACGTCGTTGGTCTGACCCATGGGGCGAAGATCACCTTTAGCCAGGACGGAAAGGCCTATCCGATTTCGTTGGTCGGCGTGCCGTCGGCGCCTGTGAATGGCTTGGTTCCTCTCCAAGCGGCCCTGCCAGCGGGTTTTCCCGGTGCATACGGCACGGTCGGGTCGGTTTCGTACTCGCAAGTGATGGCCACAGGGGTGCTCATTCCGATTCCCGCCATTCAAACGCTTGAAAACACCACCTACGTCTACACCATCAAGAACAACAAATCGGTTCGGGCCGACATCACCATCCTCAACGACTCGGGATCGTATGCGGCCGTTAGCGGGGTCAACGACAACGATTCGGTAATTGTCAATCCGCCGCCTGGACTCTTGCCTGGTGCCAGCATCAAGGTCCTTCAGATGTCCAATGGGACGAACAAGGCGCCCTCTGGAGCTCCGGCAACCGCTCAGACCCCGGCCGGGGGAGGCCACTGATGGCCACGCTCCGCGACCTTCAGGCCGAGCTGTTCGACAAGATCAATCCGGCGGTCAAGTTTTCGGTCACCCGTTACGTCATGGCGGTCGGCTTTTTTGTTGCGGTCGTCGGTTTCGGGGTGATCTCGGTCATGCATCTCGGCGTCGACCTCCTTCCTGTGATCAATATCCCGGTGGTGGTGGTTCAGACCAGCTACGCTGGCGCTGACCCGACGGTCATGGACCAGCAGGTCACCCAGGTGATTGAAAAAGCCGTTTCGACTGTTCAGGGCATTACCGACATCAACTCGAGCAGCGGCACCGGAACAAGCTTCGTCAGGCTCAATTTTGACTCGAACACCGACAAGAACGCCGACGCCAACCAGGTGGCGGCCAAGGTCAGTCAGGCCGCCAGAAGCCTACCTTCCAACTTGACAAGTCCGCCGGCTGTCGTGACTTTTGATGTCAATTCGGCCCCCATTATCCAGTTCGGCATCAGCGCTGAAGGGGTCCCGATGAACAGTGTCGGAACTTGGGTCAACAACGATTTGGCCTTGCAGCTGGATCGCTTGCCAGGGGTGGCCAATGTCACGGTCGATGGAGCACCCCAGCGCGAATTCAACGTGCTCCTCAACCCCAACAAACTCGCCACTTACGGCATCTTGCCCCAGCAGGTCACCAATGCGATCGCCAGCAGTGCGGTGACCCAGCCGATCGGCAGCATCGTGGCCGGCAAGAACACCATCACGTTCTCAACAAACAACCTGCCCGGTAGCGCCGATCAGATCTCGAACATTCTTGTCGACCCGGCACGTGGCATTTCGGTCGGGACCCTGGCCTTCGTACAGGACTGGGCCTCGCCGACCAACTATGACCGGGTCAACGGTGTTCCTTCGGTCGTTGTTTCGGTCATCAAGACCAGTGACGGCAACGAAGTGGCCGTGGCGAAAGCAGTTCGGACATTCCTCGACAAGAAGACTCTCCCAGCAGGCTTCAAGCTGACCTACTCCAACGACACCACGGGACCGATCACATCGTCAATCAACTCTACGTTGAATGAAATGGTCCTGACCGCCATCATCGTGGCCATTATCGTTTTGTTGTTCCTCGGAAAACTGAACACGGCCTTTTCGATTATTCTGGCCATCCCAATCGCTTTGTCGGCCTCGCCGGTCCTCTACAATCTTTGCGGTTTCTCGTTCAACCTCGTGTCGTTGCAGGCGATGATTGTCGGCATCGGTATCGTGGTCGACGACTCCATCGTTGTTTCTGAAAACGTTGAGCGCTACAGGAGGATGGGCTACAACTTCATGGAGTCGGTTCTCAAGGGAGCCAGCGAAGTCTTCAGCGCCGTCATGGCCGCTTCGTTGTCTCTGCTGGCTGTTCTTCTTCCCATCAGCTTCCTTGGCGGCATTATCGGCCAGTACATTCAGCAGTTTTCGCTGGGACTGGCAGCCGCCGTGTTCTTCTCCCTGCTCGAAGCCGTCCTGTTCCTGACGGTTCGTCTGGCCTACACCCCGGAAGCCCACACCTTCGACTGGAAAGACTTTCTTAAGAGCTGGGTGGAACTGCCTCAAGCGTTTTCCTGGGCATTCAAAAACTGGAAAAAAGGCCTGTATCTCTTTTTGGGGATTCTGGCCACCATCATTCTCCCCATTGTTGGTTCCTCGCTGATTCCACATTTAGGATGGATGGCGGTCTTCCTCGTCGTCCCTCTCTGGCCGGTAACGCTCGCCGTGCTGTTTTATCTGTTGAAGATCATTTTTTCCGGACTCCAGGCTCTGACCACCGACCTCCACGGTCTGACCGAAAAGGGCGTCGAATGGGTCAGAGAGCACTATGCGAAATCGATGGAGTTTGTTCTGAACCGGGCCGGATGGATTCTGGGCGGAGCAGGCGCCATTTTCCTGGGGACCATTCTTTTCTTTTCTTTGGTCAGCGGCATTCCCTTCAACTTGTTTCCAACCTACGATTCGGGAACCATCGTCGTCCAGGCCTTCCTGCCCCCTAACACCTCGCCCTCGACGAACAATGAGCTTTCGGGGCAGGTGGAAAACTGGCTCGCGGCCCAACCCGAGGTGGTCACCACCCAGACCATTGTTTCCACGGGTTGGGGTTCAGGCCGAGCCGGAACATTTCAAATCACGGCCACCCTCGGCCCGATTGAAAAGAGAAGAAACTCAGCTTTGCTCACCCTGGATTGGCGCAAGGCTCTGTTCCCCATGATTCAGCGTGTCGCCCCGAGCGGGCGAGTGTCGGTAAGCGCTGGCGGCTCCCGGGGAGGTGGCGGCTCCAGCAACGCCAGCCTCTCGCTCACCCTGACCACTGTCGACTATAACCTTCTGGTAAGAACCAACGATCGGGTGATTGCGGCTCTCAACGCCAACCCGTTGGTGACCGACGTCAATTCCAGCATCATCAACTCGTCGCAGGACAACTTTTTCCCTGATCCTCAGAAACTTCAGGGAACCGGGCTCAGTCCCTCGACCACTGCTTTGGCACTGCAGACCTACGCCTCTGGCGTTCAGGCGGGCAACGCGGAAATCGGTGGTCTGGCCTACCCCATCAACGTCCAACTCGACCCGTCGTTCCTCCACAGCACCCAGTCCCTCCTTGATTTGCCTGTCTATTCACCTACCCTGAAGAGCAGTTTGTCCGCGGGACAACTGGGACACTTCGCCATGTCGCCGGCACCAGCCACTCTGACCAGGTACAACCGCCTCTATTCCGCCCAACTCGACATCAACCTCATCCCCTCGGCACCAGCCATTCTGGTCTTCAAGAACAACCTGATTGCCGAGCTGACCAAGGAAGGCATTCTGAACGGCTCGATCAGCCTCGGTGACGCCAGCCAGTTCGGCCCGACAGCCTTGGCGGCCCAGCTTCAGTCGGCGGCTCTGCCCGCCTTCCTGCTGGCAATGTTCCTGGTTTATCTGGTCATGGGCGCTCAGTTCAACTCGTGGAAGTATCCCGTCTATCTGCTTCTGCCCGTTCCTCTTGCTGTAGTCGGAGCACTCTGGCTAGTGTTCTTCACAGGAGGGGGACTCGACGTTTTCGGAATGTTGGGGATGTTGATGCTCATCGGCCTTTCCGCCAAGAACGCCATCATCTACCTTGACTTCGTTGTCGAGAGGCTTGAGGTCATGCCTTTGCGCGAAGCGCTGGTTGATTCGGCTCGGCTCCGCTTCCGCCCCATCGTCATGACCACCCTCACTGTTTTGGTCATCAGTTTCCCCCTTATCTTCAGCACGGGGCAAGGTTCTGAGTTCGGCCGCGTTCTAGGCATCGTCATGATGGGCGGTATTGTGACCTCGGCGGTTCTGACGTTCTTTGTCGTTCCCGCGGCGTTCTGGCTGTTCGAGCGCCGAAGCCATCAGGAACGCGCACTGGGCATTGAAAGCCCCGAGTTGGCGCCCATCCTTATGCCACCAGAAACCGAGGTCACCAAGGTGTAGCAGGGTGTTCCATGAATGGCTGGGGCTTGGATCTCGCCGATTGGGCTTCGCTTCGCTCGCCATCGGAAAGATTTCTTTCGCGAAGGGATTGGCTTCCAATAACGTCTTTGCACTGACTTGCATGCAATCTGGGCGGCGATCCACTAGACTGAATTCATGTCTGTCGCCGACCCGGTCACCTCCAACTCTGATCTGATTCAAGCCCTGCAGACTAGCGAACGCCAAGTGCAGATTCTCTACCAAGAAGCCCTGGCTCAGAACGAGCTCAAGGACAAGCTCTTCAACGTCATCAGCCACGACCTTCTCGGGCCCATTGGGGCCCTGCGCGAATGCATCTCGCTGGCCACCCAGGGTGGGTTCTGGTCTGACGCCGAGCTGAGAGAACTGATGCCCGAAATGAAGAAGTCGGCCGACGCTGCCTTCGATCTGTTGAACAACCTCCTGGGGTGGATTCGCGGCCAATTAGGGGCCATAGGAGTGCTCAGCGAGCGGCTTTGTCTTGGGCCTTTGGCCCAAAATGCCGCAGACTGGATCGCCCCAGCCGCTCTCAAGAAGGGGCTTTTGATTGAAGTCGATGTGGAAAGCAGCCTTTCGGTTGTAGGCGACGCGCAAATTCTTCAAATCATTCTCAGAAACCTTCTGTCCAATGCCGTCAAATTTTCTCACCCCTCGGGGGCGGTCCGGCTTTGGGCACAAAACGACCGTGAGGCCGAAGAGATCCGCATCACCGTCGAGGATCGGGGCGTGGGCATGGAGCCCCAGGCCCTCGCAACCCTGTTCACCATGGTGCGCGATTCCCGACGCGAAGGGACGGCGGGAGAACGAGGAAGCGGCCTGGGTCTTGTCTTCTGCCAGGAACTGGCCAAGAGAATGGACGGGCGAATCACCGTCAAGTCGGCGTTGGGGCAAGGGAGCGTGTTCTCCCTTGTTCTGAAAGACACACTCGACGGGGAACTTCTCGAAATGGAACCACTAAAGGAGCGCATATGAGCGACACAAAAAAGCGAGCGCTCGTCGTCGACGACCAGGCCGTGAATCGGACTTTCATTAAGATCTATCTGTCGACCAAGGGGTACGACGTCGAAAAGGCCGAGGACGGGCTCCTGGGTCTCAAAGCGTGCAAGGCCGAGGTCTTCGATCTTGTCTTCTCAGACATGGAAATGCCCAACATGAACGGGATGGAGTTTCTCCGCGCCATCAAACGACTCCCCCAATACTCCAAGGTTCCCGTTGTCATCCTGTCGCAACTCAACACACCGGAAATCAAGAATCAGATGAAGGCGTTGGGGGCACACTTTTACATGGTCAAGCCGTTCACGACGGAAAAGATGGACGAGCTGTTCGCGACGCTCTCATGACCGACGAGGAAGGCTTCCATCTTCAGGACTTGCTCGCCTCGATGGAAAGCCACACGCTGGAGTGGGAGAAGAACCCCGCCCAGGGGAAGACGGCGCTCCACCTTCTGTTTCAAGGGGCACACAATCTGAAGAGCGGTCTGGCGATGGTCGGCTTTTCCAAGGCCTCCAGCTCGGTGCATTCTGTCGAGACGATTCTCGACGACGTCCGCCGGGGCAAAGTTCCTTGGTCGGCGTGCCTCAGCGAAATTCTTCTGGGTATCATCGATGAGGTCCGAGCCGCCGTCGACGACAGGATCGACCGCGAGATCGAGGCGGCCCTTGACACCAGCGAAGCTCCTGTGGCGCCCGAAATCAAAAACGAAGGGACCCGGCTCTACCGAATCGACAAGCTGTTTCGGCGCGGCTTGGAGCGAGAGGACTTCGAGGGTCTGCCCATCTTCGAAGACATCGCTTCGGTGGGACGGCTGGTGTCCATCAAACCGGGCTACGAAGAGTACGCGGCAGGCCCCGAGGACAGCGTGATCTCGTTCACCTTTGAGACAGGGCTCGACGCCGAGCAGTTGACCGGGGTGTTCTACGATCCGTTGATCCTCTTGGGAGCTTCGGCGGCCGTGCCGGAGAGCCTCCCTCCCCTTCGCATCCTCATCGTGGAAGACGACAGCCTGCTGGGAGCGATGCTTTCGAAATTTCTGAAGGACTACGGGAACTGCCGTGTTGCTGCCGACGGGCAGGACGGCCTTGACGCCTTCAAACAGGCCCTGGCCGATCGGACGCCGTTTCACCTGGTCATCCTCGACCTCGACGTTCCGCGCATGCCCGGCGATCAAGTCTTGAAACAGCTGCGTGCCTTTGAGGAGTCACAGGGGATCTTTGGACTCGACCGCTCCATCGTCGTGATCAACACGATCAACGCCGACACCGACCAGGTCTTCAAGAGCTTCCGCCAACAAGCCGACGGCTACTTCATCAAACCGCTCTCGATGGCCGGAATCACGCAGTCCATCGCCTCGGTGAAAGGGAAACTGCATTTTGTTCTTAGACGACTGCAGGCTCGCCAATCGCGCAACACCTGACAAGGACAAGGAGAAAACTATGCGAGATCATGCCTATTCTTGGGGAGTCGGATCGGCTCTGATTGTCTCGCTCGCCATCGACCTTCTTCAGATCGTGTTCAACTGGACCTGGGCAGGAGTCGTCGCCTCTTCTTTGGCGCTCGCGGTAGCAGCGGCCTTGCTGATTGCCGGGGTCAGGCGCTCGGCGCAAGGTGCCTTGGTGAGCCGGCAACAGAGAAATCTGGTCTGGGCGACCCTTGCCGACGGTTTGTCCAAACTCGCCGCCGGCAACCTGACCTGGACGATCAAACCCGAAGCCGCTGGCGACGAATCGGCGACCGACTGCATCCAGGGGTTCAACGACGTCACTTCGGAACCATGCCAAAGGCTCTTCTACGTGGGCTCCGACAGCCAGCTCGAAGGCCAGATGGCGGGCAAGACCATTGGCCAGCATCTGAAGCGGGGCAAGCTTGCCGTCTTCGTGGGAAGCTTCGAGGGTGTCAACTACGCGCTGAGGCGCAAGGGTGCGCTGACCGAACTCCGCGAACACCACCCCGAGGTTCAGGAGTCCGCCCTCCTTGAATCGCGTGGCGATCCCGAGCACGCCTACCAGCAGACCGCGCGCCTGTTGGCCTCCGACCCGCACTTGGCGGGCATCTACGTCACCGAAGGCGGCTCTCCGGCAGGAGTCGCGCGCGCCGTCGCCGACGCCGGCCGGGCAGGACAAGTCTTGGTGTTTGCTCACGACCTGACCCCCGGGACCATGGACGCCCTCGGCAAAGGGCTCATTACCGCGACCATTTTTCAAGACCCCTTCGCGCAGGGGTATGACCCGGCTGTACGGATCTTCAACTACCTGGTCGATGGCCACACACCCTCGACGTCTCGGCTCTCCACCCAAGTCCGCAGTGTGACCCGCGAGAACATGGCCGAGTTCTGGGACCTCAGGCAAAACCGCTCGCTCGCCGGTGACCGGTCGCGTCTGGTGGTCCCGGTGCGCGCCTCGGACCGCAAACTTCGCATTGCCGTCGCCGGACTGGCCAACAACGAGTTCTGGGCCGAAGTGAAGGCCGGAACCATGGCGGCCAGCGCGGTGTTGGAACCCTTGGGTTGCCACGTCGAATGGCTGGTCCCGACCGGCAGCGACGAACCCGAACGCATCGCCAATCTGGGGCAAACCATCCGCGAAGTGGTCAGCGCCAAGTACGACGGCTTGATTCTACCCATTCACGACCGTGGCCTAGTCAAGACGGTCAATCAGGCGGTCGCCGAGGGTGTGGTCGCGGCCACTTACAACACCGAGCCGCTCAGTCTGCGTCAAACGCTGGCCACCGTGGCCGTTCAGGCCAAACATCAGCTCTCGCTGAGCGCCGACCTCGACGAGCAGGCCCAGCGCGGTGAACGGTCGGCCCGCAAGATCGCCGACTCGCTTTCGCTGATGAATGAAGGGTTGGGAAGCCAGAAAGCGCGCGTGTCTCAGACGAGCAGCAACCTTGAAACTCTGGGAACCACCCTGAGAACCATCGACGCCGCCGCGCGCAGCAGTGGAGAGGCTACGCGAAAAGTCGCGCGAGCCGCCGAAGATTCGGTTGAATCGCTCAAAAAGAGCCTGGGCTCGATGACGTCTCTGGAGGCCTCGTCCAAGGCCATTGGGCGCTCGGTCGACGAGTTGAAACAGGAGACCGCGCGCATCGCCGAGAACGTCAACTTCATTGGCGACATCGCCAACCGAACCAACACCCTGGCCATCAACGCGTCCATCGAGGCCGCAAGGGCCGGAATTTCTGGAAAAGGCTTTGCGGTCATCGCCTCAGAGATCCGCCACCTTTCTGACCAGGCCAACACGGCGGCCAACTCGATCGCCAAACTTCTGGAGTCAATCGGGACCAAGGTGGAACACGTGGAAACCACCACCAAGGCCACGCTTGACGATAGCCAGAGAACCCACAACCTCGCCGCTCGGTCTGAGGAGTCGCTGAGCGTGATTCACGACGCCTCGGTCGAAAGCGAGCAGAAGACCAGCGTCATCCTTTCGTCGGTGCAGGAGGTTGCTTCGTTCAGCGCCGAAATCGAGGCCATCGTCAAGAACCTACACCAGACGAATGAAGAGTGGAACCACGCCGTCAGGGAGTCGCTGGCGTCGACCGAAGAGATGACACAGGTCGTTGAAAAGATTGCACAGGACGCCCACACTCTGTCAGACCGCTCGCGCTCTCAGGAAGGTATGCTCAGGCAATTCAAGCTGGGCGAGGACTAAACCTTAGGGAGCAGGAGGCGCCGCCCCCACCCAGTCGCGTTCGTCAAGCCAGTGCCAGGCGCCTGTGAACAGGTCCGGCCGATGACGATGGTCCCAGCGCTCAAGAATCTCCAAGCCCTCGGGTTCGTTGCCGTTGGCGTGCGTCAGCACCACGGCGCCGTTCTTGACGGACTGTTGCTTGGCCAGCCAGGCGGAGCTCCCCAGGGGAATCAAACCCAACGCCAGCACCCTGTCAACCAGTTCGGGACTTGAGACAAGTCCGGGAAAGCGAAAAAATACAGAAGGAAGTTCCCCCCGCTCCAACAGACGCTGTTCAACGGTGAAGACTTCGGCGTCAAGATCGGTGCCCGGAAGAAGCAGAAAGTTCTCCTTCAAGGGCACACCGGGCCGGTAGTTGTGGTTTTCGGTATGGTTGACCCAAGTGATCTCCAGAAGGCCGGCGTCGCGTTGTTCGATCAACCACGAAAGGTCTGCCGGGTGGGTGGCCATCCACCGTCCCGAAACTTCAAGAAACACAGGCAGCGGCGATGCGTCGGTCTCAAGGTCGCGAAACAAGTCGCGGTCGAGGGGATGGGTCGAAGGACACAGGTCAAAGGTGAGCCAGGCGCCCGTTCGTTGCGGACGCCCCACCCGCAACCCCGCGTTTTGAACCCCGTCGCGACGCTCTCTCACGGCAGTCCTCAACAGCTCGTAGGTCGACTTCTGTGGGGCTTCGCCCTTCACGCTGTCTGGGTTGCCCGAAACGACCGAAACCTCAAGAGTTGCCGGGTCGACGGCGAGGCATCGAGGCTCTCCCGCCTCACTCCAGGCCCTCAGCACCACCCATCCATTGGAAAGCATTCCGTGAACGGCCCGGTAGTCTGTCCGGGTGAGCGCCGACAACGGCAACGAGAGGAGACTCAACAAGATTCCAATTCCCCAAAAACGCATACCTCTATTGTACGCCAATTCCTGGGCCTATTGGCCGTTCTTCAACCGTTCCTTCAGATAGTCCAACGTTCTCTTTTGATAGTATTTGTAGATCACCTTGTTGACGACAGAGTTCACAAGTTCATCGCGGTTGGTTTCCGAACGGAAACGGAACACGAAAACAGGTCTCCCCTGAACGAACCGTTTCAAGGAGATGATGGCCCGAACCGAAAGCGTCACATCTCCGAGATTCAGTTTGATGGGATTGAGCTTCTTGCCGACTTCCCATCCCGGATCCTCCGATTTCAACTGAATCGTGAAGTGGCTCACGCTCAGATCGAGCATGGGAATTTCGACTAGCACGTCGTCGATCACGATGTGGGCGCTGAAGTTCGACTCGTTGGTCATACGGATGGCCTTCCGCCTCCCCGCGACCTCGTTGGCGGCCAGGACGTCAAGAATCCGGGTGTGGTTGCCTTCGACGGAGTTCTCTAGCGGAACGCAACCGGCTTCGATGCCGATGTCGAGGAGAAAAGAGCGCTGGATGGCTTGTTCCTGCGGCTTGGCCGCCGGCTTGGCGTAGAAGACCCCTAGACGGGTCGTTTCCGCGTACTTCTTCTGAATTCGCCCCAGGAACGACACCAGGTAGTCGCTCTTTTCGTCCTTGTCCAGAAAGAAGAAGAGCACGCTCATCTGATAGGTGTTGAGGAGCGTTTCGACAATCTGCTGGTAGTCGGCACCGAGAATTCCAGGAATGGAATAGCACTCGAAGCCTGACAGAAAAGCCGCTTCGAGAAAGGTTTCCGTGATGAGAGTGGGGTTTGGAAAGATGAAGAAGGTCTTCGGCGCCCCCGCGTCTGCGGGGGGTTCTTTGACAGGAAGTGTATCCATGATTCGCTCCGTTCCCAAGGCCAAGAAAATCTTACGGTAACAGAGTCACCGCAAATGGACACTTTTGGTTCGGACTTTTCAAGTTCAACAATTCCCCAATAACCAAACTAAGATTCTACAAAACGCGATCTTTGTCAAGGTCTTTCTCAGTATAACGCACTGGGCGCGACTTCACCAGTTTCTAGAATCGCATCCCCATACCGAACCCGAAGCGTTCCAGATCGAACCTGGGCTCAAAGGTGACCTTGCCCTGGTCGATGTGCTCCTTGGCCAAACCAACGGCTTCGTGGGCCGACCAACCCCGCAGCGCGAAGTCTACAACGCCCCCGAGCGCCAAGACGCCGAGGGTAGGCAGATAGTCCGACAGTGAGTGGGCACCCCAGGCGTTGTGGATGTTCGTCATGCTGGTTCCGAGGTAGTCCATGGTTCCCAGCCTCAAATCGGCCGGCAGGACAGCGTTGGCCCAAACAAGAGAGCCTACGGTAATGCCGACGTGGAGCCCGGTTTGAACGACGCCGCTGGTCCAATTGCCGGTACGGAACTGCCCGGCTCCCGGCCACCAAAGCGAAGCCCAGCTGGTTTCCTGAACATACTGGTCCTTTTGTATGGCAAGGTTGAGGCGTTCGGCGACAGGAATCAGTTCTGAAACCTTCAACTCGCCAAAACTGCGATCCCCCAGGTCCTTCTTGATGGCTTGAATCTCAGCAGGGAGGTAGGTCGATTCGGAACCGGGAAAAGCGTAGAGGGCCGCAGCAGACAGCGCGAGCGAAAGCAACAATAGGCAACGTTTCATGGAGTTCTCCTTATGGGACACTTGTATCAAACACACGAAGTCTGCGATCGCGTTCCCCGACCGACAGTTTTAGGACAGGAAACCTCGAAAAGTGGAATCCCTGAGGCGTCGGCACTTGTCGCAACAACGAAACAGGCTAGAATGGGTCTATGAAAAATCTCCTGAGGACTCCGTTAGTGCTTCTTTTGGGCTGGCTTGTTTGGTCGTGCGGCCCCACAAACGACAAGGCGAAGGACGTTTCGCCCGCACCAGTGCCACCGCCGGTCCCTGCGCCGGTTGTGCAGCCTCAGGAAACACCCGCACCTCCTCCGCCGCCCGCACCTGTGGCCAAGGCGCCCAAGGCGGTCGCTCCCGTTTCTCCGAAAAACGAGACACCGCCGAAAGTGGTCGCACCGACGTCGGCTCCCCCTCCGGTCGAGGCTCCGGCACCAACGCCAGCACCGGCCCCCGCCCCGGCCAAACCGGCGCCTGTCTCTGTAGCTCCTGTCGAAACAAAACCAGCTGCCCCACTGGTGGCGCCCGATCTCAAACTTGAGCTTCCTGCCGCCACTCTTGTGGCGAATCCCACAATCATCCGATTGTCGCCCCTGCCTGCGGGAACGCTGGTCCGCTACACCCTCGATGGCTCCGACCCGGCCTCTGGAAAGCCATGGCCAACCGCGGGGTTGCCGGTGGACAGCGCGATTCGGTTGAAAGTATGGGCCGCGCTTCCGGGCGGACCGGCCTCGACCGCTGATGCCACGTTGACGGTGGCCGAACTCTGGGTCCAGACCGGTGGCAATGGCGACGGAAGCTGGAACCATCCCCTGGCGAGCCTCGACGAGGCCCTCACCAAGGCGACAGCCCTAGGCATTCACAAGATCCGTCTATACGCGGGAACCTACCCGGTCAAACTTGACCTCACCGCGGCTTGGGACATTTCGGGCGGTTGGAAAGGCCCGGGAGAGGTGGATCAGGCGTCTACCATTTTGCAGGGAACCAAACAGTCCGGAACGACGCAGCTGGACCCGGGCTACGCCATCCGCGTCTCGGGGGTTCCTGTTTCGCTGTCCAGGGTGGAGGTTCGAAGTCCCAACTCAAGTTTCGGGGCGGCCGTTTTGGCGAACCAGAACGCCACTGTCAAGGTCTCGCAAAGCCGGTTGATTGGCGGCGCTGGCTCCTACGGCTACGGACTCAGAGCCACAGGCGCCACCTTGGTTACCGTGAGCGACTCGACGCTTTCGGGCGGCGACGGTGGGAGCTCGTTCGCGCTTTCGGGCGAAAAGTCGACGATCAGCGCGGTCCGTTCGACCTTCGACGGGGGAACGGGGAACGCCGTCTCCTATGGCCTCAACCTCACGCTTTCCAAGATTGACCTGATTTCTTGCGTCGTTTGGGGTGGCTCAGGCGCGTCGTGCTACGGTGTAGGGCTCTACTCGTCGACGGGAAGCCGCGTGTTGGGATCGACGGTGCTGGGCGGCAAGGGTGCCTCGGCGTGGGCCTTCTACGTCTCAGAATCGGATCCTGAAATCGTCAACTGCCTGATTGGAGCGGCGGGAAAGTCCAAGAGCTACGGCGTCTTTGCCAACTACGGAAAAAGCTTGCCGAGGGCTCTGCGCTCCAACGCCTTCTTTGGCGCCAACTCCGTTGCCTTCTCAGGGGCCAGCCTGGGAAAGACCTCGGCGGAACCAGGACCGATGGGGGCCTTCCTCGATGCTGCAGGAACGGCCTTCGCCGGACAGAAGGGCAACTTGGTCGCCGAGCCTATCCTAGGACCCTCGCCAGACTACAAGACCCTGGCCTCGACCCCGGCCGCCATTCTGCACGGAGCCGAGGCCCTCGGTCCCGAGGCAGCCTTGGACCGCGCCCAGAAACCTCGCGAGGGGTCAGCCGCCATTGGCGCGTGGGCCGTCTCACCCTGAGGGTTATTTCTCGGTCAAGTTGAAGACGCCGTCCCAATCCTGGGCCGGTGCCTTTGCCATGAACTCCTGGCTTCGCTTGGCGTAGATTTTTGCCGGTCCGTCGTCGGGGAATTGGTCGGCGACGGCCTTGAACGCCGCGGCGGCCTGCGGCCACTGGCGGGCCTCAAACAAATCGAGAGCCGCGTGGAAGCCATCGACAAGGGCAGCCCCTGCCTCCCCCTCCTCTGACTTCAAACCGAGTAGATTCATCAGGCGAACGGGTGTGTTGATGCCCACCACTCGCACCTGGTCGAGCCTTCGGAACAGATAGTCCGAACCGGCCTCTTTGGCGGTAAACTCTGTGGTCAGAATCCAGGTTCCGTACTGCTTGTTGACGCCTTCCAGACGGGCCGACAAATTGACCGCGTTGCCCATGATGGTGTAGTTCATTTTGCGTTCGGTGCCCATGTTTCCCACGACCATTTCGCCTGTATTGATGCCGATACGCGTCATTAGCGGAGTCGGCGACAACCCTCTTTCGAGGAAACCTGGGTTGAGGCGCTCTTCGAGTTGCCGCATACGGATGGCCGCCAGGCACGCGCGGCCCGCGTGGTCGGGCAGGTCGAGCGGGGCCCCGAAGAAGGCGATGATGGCGTCGCCTTCGTACTTGTCGATGGTGCCCTTTTCGTTGAGGATGAGGTCGCTCATGCCCGACAGGTATTCGTTAAGAAGGTGGACCAACCCCGTCGGCGTGAGCTTCTCGGAAATCGTGGAAAAGCCCTTCACGTCGGTGAACATCGCCGTCATCCATTTCTGGTCGCCGCCGAGTTTCAGCTTGCCGGGGTCGGTCACGATCTCGTCGATGACGTCGCCCGACAGGTAGGTGCTGAACGCCTTGCGCAAGAAGCTCTTCTCCTGCTCGGTGCCGAAGAACCTCACAAGTGAGTACACGACAAACGACAAGAACATGACCAGGAGCGGGGCCGCCATAGCAACGAAAAATCCGTAGAACAGAAACAGACCAACTCCGAGTCCCAGGAACGCGATGACGACACCAAAACCCGTAAGGTTCTGGGTAAGTGGAGGAAGGTTGCGCAACAGGAACACGACCCCGAAACCGAGAAAAGGAACCAGCAGGAGGCTCCACCAGGAAGGGGTTTCTGTCAGAAATTTGCCGCTCAAGATGGTGTTGGCCACATTGGCATGGGTACCCACAAGCGGATAACCAGTGTAGAAAGGCGTGGTGCCCAAGTCGCTGGTTCCCGTGCCAACAACCCCAAGGAAAGCCAAGCGTCCGGACACTCGGGCGCTCAAGTCGTGTCTTGCCTGCTTGTACTTCGCCAGCTCGTTCGTCAAATTGTCCAAGGTTTGTTTGAGGTTAGCCGCCTCTGTGCCCCAGAGTTCTTTCTGATCTCCCTTGCTCGCGTTTTGTTGGTCGGCGACCACCTTCTGAAGAGCTGCAGGTGTCGACCCCCCGACAAATTGGTCCACGGCCTTAAGCCACGACTCCTTGGCTTGAACCGAAGCCTTCACGGCCTCCTCCGCGCCAGAGACCAGGGCTTTTTCACGCAAGGCCTTCCAGGCATCGTAGGCATCGAGCAGTCCTTGGGCTTCGTTATCGCGGTTCCAGGCCTTCCAGGAATCCCGCCGGCCTAGATCCTGCAACACCTGAACCAGACGATTCTCGCGATTCTGCAGATCGATCACCTGATAGAACGAGACGTGGCTGAAACTGGGTAAGAAGTCGGTCTTCAGCCAGTGAATGAGCATCGCGCCATCGGAGTCGAGGGGAATCTCAAGAGTCTTGACCGTGCCGTCGGCGAGCTTTGCGTCTTTCAGCGTGACCTGGTTGTCGGAAATTTCGACCTGGGGATGCCCCAACAGTTCGAGGGCCGCGACAAAGCCCAATTGGGCGTACCAATGGCCGTTGACGTTTTCAAAAAGCCGGATACGTCGCCTTTTGCCGTCGGGATCAATTGTGACGTTCGTCAGGCCTGCAGATTTCGCCCTGGCAGTCAGCTCCTTCAGCGGCACATAAAAATCGTGGTAAAGGGGCGGACGAGATTCCTGGCCTGAAAAAGACCTTGAAAATCGTGAAGCCGCCAGGTCCAGAAGCTTCTTGTGTTCAGTGTCGCTGGGATTGGGCGGCGCGGACTGGCGGTTGAGCGTGATCGTGGCGGCACCGAAATACGCCATGGCCTGGCCCAGGTAGAGATCGTTGTCGATGGCCACTTTCTTTGTGGAAGCGTACAAATCGTCGCCAAGCTTGGGTACCCCCGCAACCAGCTCGTTGGTCGGACCCACCGCCTGTTTGAGCGTCAGCTGTTTGCTTTGGATGGCCGTAAACAGATCGGAAATGTTGGAGCCGAGGTCGGAAAAGGTCTGGCTAAACTCCCGTTTGAGGTCTTGTTCGAGGTAGGGGCTGTTGACACCAGGGGGGGACGGGTTGACGTACTCAATATCGAAGACCACGTTCGACAGCCCCATTTCTCTTAAGGTCACCAGGCCGTCCGCCATCAGACTTCTCGGCCAGGGCCAGCGTCCCACCTTGTCAATCGCCAGGTCATCGACGTCGAGATGCACCACCCGGTCCGAGACCGGTGGAGAGGCTTTGAGTCCGAGGAGGAAGTCGAAGAGCGACTTGTCAAGCCCGGTCAGGAGCGACAACGGAGGCAGTGCCAGAAGGAGAATGAAAAGGCTGACGGCGCCCGGCACCACAAGGAGCTGGAGATTCTTTTTGGACAGTTTCATACGGAAATCCTACCTCAGTTCCTCGTTATCGACTGCGCCCGTGCCGTTGTCAAGGAACCAAGAACGCGAACCTGTCCTTTTCCTGTCCGTCAATTTCACACTGGATCGGTTGTATTTAGGAGTTAAGCCGGATTTCCGCCTTGAACTCGGGATAAGATATCCACGATACTGAACAAGGGAGAACCGATGAAAAAGCAAAAGTTGATAATCCTACCGTTTGTATTCCTCCTGTCGCTGGGTTCGGCCTGGGCGCAAAGCGCCGAGATCATGGACAAGATCATTGCGACGCCGACGATCAGCGTGGCCCAAGCCGCCTACTTGGTGTTCGTGGCCTCGGGCAAGCTGGCCGAAGACGCCACCCCTGAGCAAGCCTACACGCTGGTAGAGAAACTGGGTTGGCTGGGGTCTGGAAACGACGCGGCGCACCCCGTCAGATCAGCGGAGTACGCCTACCTGCTCACGCGTTCCTACGATTTGCGGGGCGGCCTGCTTTCAATGGTGTTTCGCTCGCCTCGGTACTCCTACCGTGACCTCGTGGCGCGAGGGATTTTTTCAAGCGGTGGAGATCCCGATGACGCGCTCACCGGGGTCGAGGCCGTTCGGTTGCTCGGACAGGTGATGGACACCCTGCCTGAAGGAGCCCATCAGTGAATCGGTCTGGGGGATTCTTGGCTCTTCTTTTGTTCGTGGGAGCCAGTGCCAACGCACTGGACTGGGGCGTCAATTTAGGCGAGGTTCCCCTGGTGATGTGGGGACAGACAACCTTGGGCTACGAAAACACCAAGGCGCAGGCGTGGCTATCCAGCCCGATTGCCGGAATGAAATTCCGGGTCGAGGGCGAGGCGGGAATTTCGGCCTCAACGTCAGACCTGTACACGACCAACCGAAATCTCACCTCGACTGCAACCATTGATCTCAACGAGCTAAGCCTGGCTGGCTTGTTCGGCTCGCCAAACAACGGAGTGGTCGAGTGGAACGCCGGTCGCCGAGCGGTGACCGACCTGACGGGCGGATGGCTCATCGACTCGCGCTGGGACGGTGCCTCGGCGCTCGGACAGCTGGGACAGACCAAGTTGGGGGCCTCGCTGGGTTACTCGGGGCTGCTGCTCAATTCGACTGGCCGGGTCGCCGGATCACCGGCCGACGTCGCCGATCAAAGCGATACAAGTATTCTGTTGGCTCCAAAACGGTTGTACGGCAGTTTGACCACCGGCTTGAACGAGGCCTTTCTGCGGCAGGACTTTCAGACCGAACTTCTGGGCGATTGGGATTTCCGCACTGGCAACCAGGCGGTGCACGGGGCCTACCTGACGGCCGCACTCAGTGGTCCGCTCCCCGGAGGCCTTAGGCAGCGACTGTTCGGCACGGGTTCGGTGCGCCTGGGGACAACGGCGACTACAACGGGGTTTCTGGCGGGCACAGAGCTGAGTTACAACTTTCTGTTCCTGGGTTCACGCTTGGCGCTCAACGGAACCGGAGCCTGGGCCGGCGGAGGCTATGGGTTCCAGCCGATCTCGGGCGACGGCCTTGCCGACGTGGTCTCGTTGACCACGGCCCACGGGGCAGCCGGAAAACTTGACTACTCGATTCGTCCCTTAAGCGGGCTGATGATCGGCACCAAGGTCGGCACTCTCTGGCGGACTTCGCTCGATCCTCCCGTGCTTTCAGGCTTCAAGATTGATTCCGCCGACTACTGGCTGGGGACTGAGGCGGAACTCTACGGAAGCTGGAATCCCACAAGCGATCTGGCACTTGGCTGGTCAGGTGGCATGTTCTTTGTACAGCCGAACGCCTTCGTTTCGGGAACCCAGCCCACGGGCTTGGCCGCGATGACTTTGACCATCAAATTGTGAGGTGCAAGATGAAAACGATCATTACCGTACTGATACTGGCGGCGCTTGTGGTGCCGGCTTGGGCTGACACGGCTGTGTTCCGCGAAGTGAAAGGCAAGGTGGAGTACCAGACTCAGGGAGACGAGTGGCTGCCCGCCAAGGTTGGCGTCGAAGTTCCCGTCGGCACCGCCATTTCCACGGGCTTCAAGAGCACCGCGG
>CAYYUZ010000052.1:0-23875 GCA_964475005.1 uncultured Spirochaetales bacterium | reverse complement strand
GGTTTTTGTACTAGAATGGAAGCGTTCGAAAGCCCCTGGCGAGGAGGCACCTGTGACCCCGTTTTGTAAGACGAACTTCTCCCTGGAATCCTTTACGACAAAAGGAGAACCCCATGAATGACGTTGGCGTCCTTAACGAGCAGGAGAAGATCTTCCTGGCGGGAGCCATCAAGATCTTGTTGCTCACCGACGGCGTGTCCGCTCCCGAAGAGCTCAATGACCTTGACCGCTTGGTGAAAGGTCTCGGATTTGTCGACTTTGACGAATCCTTGGTCAAATTTGAATTAGCGGTGGTGGCCGACCAAGATTTCGAATTCTTGGCGAGGAACATCTTCCATCAGGAGGCGAAAACCCTGATCACCCGGATCTTGTGGGACCTTGCTCTCCAGAAAGGCTACGCCAGTCCAGAAGACGAGGAATTGATCAAACAAATTCGGATGTGGTGGAAGGAGTAGTTCTGCCTCCGACTGGTTTTCCGACGATTGCGAAAATCTCCCTTTTTCGGCTCTCGGAGCATGGCTCAACTTGAAGGGAATTTGATACACTCGGGGCCCATGAGAGTGGAAGTTTGTTACTGCCGTTCAGGACTGGACAGCCGAGGTTCTCGTCTGGGGGCAGAGACCCTCGACGTCTTTCTGTGGGATGGCCTTCCAGAGCTTTCTGAAGCCCTCGTCTCATCGGTTTTTGCAGACCCTGTGGTGCAGTTTGCCGTGTCAGACGGGTCTGGGCCTGAGCGTTGCCCGGCGAAGGGGTGGACTTGGCTGGTCGAAGTCAGCACCAAGGCCGGAGTGACGAACCCCATGGCGATCACCGCACGAGAGGCCCTTGAATCGGTGCTCGATGGGCCGCTGGGTACCGAGGCCGTGGTCCAAACCGCTGTGCTTTGGGTCTTTTCGAGTCCGCCGGATCCCGAAGGGATCCTGGCATTGACAGCGGCACTTCACAATCCCCTGATCCAGCAGGCAGCCGTCATCACCAGAAAAGAGTGGGATGAGGGGAAACGTCTTCCCGCGCTCTATCCCACAGTACACGGTCACGGTTCGCGCCCAGTGGAGGCTGTCGGCCTTTCCAGTCTCAACGGTGACGCGCTTGTAGCACTCTCGAAGCAACGGTTGCTGGCTCTGACCTTGACGGAAATGGAAGCGATCCAACGCTACTTCCTCGAACCCTCGACTCAGGAGCACCGGCGTACGGTTGGTCTTCCCAGCGAGCCGACGGATGTTGAACTTGAAATGATTGCGCAAACCTGGAGCGAGCATTGCAAGCACAAGATCTTCGGCGCCGACATTGCCTACTCGGACACCGAGACGGGGCGGTCGATGCAGATCCATTCGTTGTATTCAACCTACATCAAACAGACGACCAAAGATCTAGAGAAGTCCAGGCCCTTTCTCAGATCGGTATTTCACGACAATTCAGGCGTCGTTCAATTTGACGAGGAAACGCTGGTTTGCTTCAAGGTGGAGACCCACAACAGCCCGAGCGCCCTTGATCCTTTTGGCGGTGCAATCACGGGGATTGTCGGGGTCAACCGCGACATTATGGGGACAGGAAAAGGAGCGAAGCCGATCTTCAACACGAATTATTTGTGTTTCGGAGATCCTTCGACACCGCCAGACGAAATCCCCGCTGGACTTCTGCATCCCAGAACAGTGTTGCGCGGCGTTCACCAGGGCATCGTCGAAGGTGGCAACCACTCAGGAATTCCGACAGTAGCCGGAGGCTTTCTGTTTGACGAGAGCTACAAGGGCAAACCCCTTGTCTTCTGCGGTACCGGAGGAATTCTGCCGGCAGAAATCAACGGAGAAGCGAGTTTCATCAAACACATCGACGCGGGCGACCTCGTCGTCATGCTGGGCGGCAGGATAGGGCAGGACGGCATTCACGGGGCCACCTTCAGCAGCCTCGCTTTGGATGAAGCCAGTCCCACGAGCGCGGTTCAGATCGGCGATCCCATCACCCAAAAAAAGATGCTCGACTTCCTTTTGGAGGCCCGCGACTTGGGGCTCTACAAGGGCATAACTGACAACGGAGCCGGAGGTCTCTCCTCGTCGCTGGGAGAAATGGCGGAAAGCTCGCGGGGCGTTCGCATTGACCTTGAGCTCTGTCCCTTGAAGTACGAGGGGCTGGCGCCATGGGAAATCCTGGTCAGCGAAAGTCAAGAACGCATGAGCCTAGCCGTCGATTCCGAAACCATTGAGCCGTTCTTGGCCCTAGCTGCGCGCCGAGGTGTCGAAGGGACCGTCATTGGCCAATTCACTGGGGACGGCTGGGTCGACATCCGGTATCAAGGAAGACCCGTTGGAGCTCTGTCCCTGGACTTCCTCCACAAGGGCCTGCCTCCTATGAAGCTGAAGGCCGTTTGGGTTGCGCCAAATCGCCGTGCTCTGTCCCTCCCCCAAGACCTTGATCTTTCAAACGCGCTCTTGCGGCTGCTGGCCGACCCCACCGTCGCAAGCAAAGAGGGCCTAGTACGCCAATACGACCACGAAGTTCAAGCGCGGTCGGTGGTCAAGCCTTTCTGCGGGGAGAGGAAAGACGGGCCCACCGAGGGTGCCGTTCTCAAGATGCGGACGGACTCGGATCGCGGTTTGACGGTGACTCATGGGGTTTGTCCCAGGTACGGTGATGTAGATCCCTATCAAATGGCCTTCAACGCGGTCGATGAGGCCTACCGCGCCCATATTGCCCTGGGAGGGAATCCGGATTTTGCCTCGGTACTGGACAACTTTTGTTGGCCGGATCCCGTCGAAAGTCCGTGGACACCCGACGGAGCCTACAAACTGGCGCAGTTGGTGAAGACCTGCCAGGGCCTTCGCGACGCCTGTCTTGCGTACGGTCTTCCTTTGATTTCTGGAAAAGACTCGATGAAGAACGATGCGGTCATGGACGGAAAGAAAGTTTCCATTAGGCCGACGCTTCTGGTTTCCCTGATGGGGGTGATCGAAGATGTCAACAAGGCGATGACCACAGACTTCCTGGCCGCCGGGGATGTGATCGTCCTCTTGGGGGACAGTCGCCCCGAACTGGCAGGCTCAACTTTGGAGAAGATTTTGGGGACAGAGCTTGGAGGCGTTCCAACCGTCGATCCCAAACGAGCTCTGTCCCTCTACCAAGCCGTATCGAAAGCTTTGGGCCGCGGCCTGTTTCAAAGTTTGCACGACCTCTCGGATGGCGGCCTCGCGGTCGCCCTTGCCGAATCGGCCCTGGGCGGGCGGCTCGGCGCCAGAATCACGCTTGATGAACTTCCGGGGCCGGGCGGAACCAACGCCGAGTTGCTGTTCGGCGAAAGCCCTTCGCGGTTCTTGGCGACGGTGGCTCCTGCCAAACTCGATGAGTTTCGCAAGGTTCTACGGGGACAGAGCTACGCCGTCATTGGTGTTGTCGTCCCTGAACAAAGGATCGCCGTAGACTGCGGCGCCAAGACAGTTCTTACCGTGACTATGAATGAGGTTCTGGCGGCCTGGACGAGTTTGGAGGCTTCACGATGAGCTCTGTCCCCAAAGTGAAGGTCGGAATCCTCACAGGCTTTGGCATCAACGCCGACGTGGAATTGGCTCGTGCGTTTGAATTGGTCGGCGCCGCGTCCTTCCTGCTTCCGGTCACGACCTTGGTCGAAGAGCCCCAACGCTTCAAAGATCTCCAAATCCTCGGCTTCCCCGGCGGTTTCAGCTTCGGCGACCACCTTGGCTCAGGTCGAGTCTTGGCGCAGTTGGTGAAACAGAGATTGAAGGACGATTTGACCGCTTTCGTGGACCGTGGCGGCTTGGTCTTGGGTGTCTGCAACGGCTTTCAAACGCTCGTCAAGATGGGCTGCCTTCCCAACCTCAAAGGGGACTGGACTCCCGAAACCACCCTGATCGGGAATGATGTTGGGGTCTTCCAGGATCGGTGGGTCCAGGTTTCCTACAATCGGGAAAACATAAGTCCGTGGATCAAGGACTTGGGTGACGCGGAACTGCCTATCCGCCACGGTGAAGGACGTTTCCAGGTGGCCAACGGCGAGATTTTGAAAACGCTTCACAGCCGAAAACTTGTCGCGTTGACCTACCGAGGCGAGAACCCGAACGGGGCCGTGGATGGGATCGCAGGAATCACCGATCCGACAGGAAGAATCTTTGGTCTGATGCCGCACCCCGAGGCGTTCGTCACCCGGTTGAACCATCCCTTATGGCGGCGCCGTGCGGACTTAGGGCCGTTGGGCCTTAAGGTATTCCAAAACAGCGTCGATTATTTTCAATAAGAAAAGGGGAGGGAGCCGATGTCGGTGACCAAGGGCGGGAGAGTCCTCAAGCGCGACCTGGAACGGCAGGTCTTTGACCTCAAGAACCTCTTGGAAATTAGCAAAAGCCTGAGTTCCACCCTCGACTACAATATTCTCAACGATTCTATCCTCTACACTTGTCTTGGGGCGCTGACCGTCATGAAAGCGGCCTTCTTCAGCAAGAAGAGCATTGATTCCAATGACTTCACCCTCCACCGTTCCTTCTTGGGGTTTGACATCGACCACAAACATTCCTATGCCGTCCCCGAGAAATGCGCGCTCATTGAGTATCTGAGCCTCCATCCGCGCTGCCATGATCCCAAGGAGCTGTTCGAGGCCTTGCCGCCTTCCGCCGAGACACGCGTTCTTGCCAGCATTGAGCCCCACATTGTGGTGCCGCTCAAAGCCAAGGGCGCGATCAACGGCCTGCTCGTCTTGGGCGAGAAGATCGGAGGCGGACTTTTCGATGATCGGGACCGGGACTACCTCATGAACATTGCCGGGCTCGCCGCCATCGCCATTCACAATGCCTACCTATTTGAGCTCTC
Source organism: uncultured Spirochaetales bacterium (assembly GCA_964475005.1). Taxonomy (GTDB): domain Bacteria; phylum Spirochaetota; class Spirochaetia; order JABEVK01; family JABEVK01; genus JAIFLN01. Next base: position 19,063 of record CAYYUZ010000052.1, on the reverse strand, counting down.
CACTACAGACATGATGACCACCCTCAAGCTCAAGCACTACTTCATGAACAACCTGCAGGACCGTTTCCGGACCCTTGCCGCCGACAACGAGAGCCTTTCCCTCATCATGCTCGACATCGACCATTTCAAAGCGATCAATGATTCCTTTGGCCATTTGGTTGGTGACGAGACGCTCAAGGGTGTCGCCAGGATCGTTCAAGAAGCGGTGCGGCTCATCGACATTGCGGCTCGTTACGGCGGCGAAGAATTCATCGTCGTCTTGCCGGGCATCGACGGGGACAGAGCTCGTGAGGTCGCGGAGCGGATTCGAAGACGGGTTGAGAAGGCCATCTTTGTTTCGGGCACGAACCGCGTGCAAGTGACGGTCAGTTTCGGGGTTGCCCAATTTGATCCCCGGCGGGACACGACGCCGTTGGTTCTTGTCGATCGGGTTGACCATGCGCTCTATTCCTCCAAACAAAACGGTCGGAACCGAGTCACACTGGCGCCCTGAACGTTCGCTTGCCCTTCATCCCAAAACCACCTATCCTGAGCCTATGGCCTCCCTCCTTCCGCCCACTGCCGCAGAGCTCAAACAACGGGCTCTGGACATCCACCGCCGCCTGGCGGGAAAACTGTCCGTGGTGTCCAAGGAACCCCTGGTTGGGCCGGCCGACCTCGCGCTTCTTTACTCTCCGGGAGTAGCCGAGCCCTGTCGAGAGATCGCTGCCCGTCCAGAGGCCGTGTACGAATACACTGGGAAAGGAAATCTTGTCGCTGTGGTCAGCGACGGTTCAGCCGTTCTCGGGTTGGGTGACATCGGACCCGAAGCCGGGTTGCCGGTCATGGAAGGCAAGGCTCTCCTCTTCAAGGAGTTTGCTGGAATCGACGCTGTCCCCCTGGTTCTGGGAACCAAGGACACCGCGACCATCATCTCAACAATTAAGGCTTTGGCTCCTTCATTTGGTGGGATCAACCTCGAAGACATCGCCGCGCCCCGTTGCTTCGAAATAGAAACCGCGCTTCAGGAAGCCCTCGATATCCCCGTCTTCCACGACGACCAACACGGTACCGCAATCTGCGTTCTAGCGGCTTTGACCAACGCTGCAAAGAAAGTGGGAAAGGAATTCTTGTCCTTGAAATTGGTGGTCAACGGTGCTGGTGCCGCGGGTACCGCCATCGTTCGGCTTCTGTTGGCCGCAGGAATCAGGGACGTGACCGTCTGCGACAAGATGGGAATCCTGCGCACGGGTGACCCGACCCTGAATTCGGCGATGGCCGAACTTGCCGCCTTGACGAATCCCCGAGGATTGGTTGGCGGCCTGGCGCATGCTCTGGCCGGTGCCGACGCGTTTGTGGGCGTCAGTGTCCCAGGAATTCTGACCGCCGAGCACATTCGAATGATGGCCGCCCGGCCGGTGGTCTTCGCCATGGCCAATCCAGATCCCGAGATCCTACCGGCGCTGGCGATTGCCGCCGGTGCCGCCCTTGTAGCGACCGGCCGTTCTGACTTTCCCAATCAAATCAACAACGTCCTGGCGTTCCCGGGCGTCTTTCGCGGGGCTCTGGCTGTGAGGGCGCGGCGGGTAACGCAAAAGATGAAACTCGCCGCGGCCCGGGCCATCGCCGTGCTAGCCGGAACCGGTCCCGAGGGCCCCGACGCCATCGTTCCTTCTCCTTTTCACCGGGAACTTGCGTTTCAGGTGGCGCTCGCCGTAGCCCTCGCTGCCCAGGCGGAAGGCGTCGCCAACAAAATCCTCGACCGATCAAGTCTGGTCCAAACAATCCAGCAGGGCTTGATCGAGGCCGGCGCTCACCGAAGTTTGAGGACCATGCACCATCAGATTCAAAGTGCCGGGGGTTCCCGGCGCATTCAGGAAAGGATCGGCGAAGGCCTGGTTCGCACAGGCTTCCTGAATCAGGAACAGTGCGACCAAATTCTGGCGTTGCAGGCGGGAGGCGACCGCCGCCTCTTTGGGGAAATTGCATTGGCGCTCGGGTTCCTCGACTTCGATACTTTGATTGACTACCTGCGGCGCCCCGGGGGTTCTGTGTGAGTCACCTGGTGGAGGCCGAGATCTGGACCGTGGCCAAGACCGACCAGGGTAACGCGGTTCTTGTGAAGCCCGTCAATGGCGACAAAGCCGTGCCGATCTTCATTGGGCCCCTTGAGGCCCAGAACATCTTGCTGGGACTGGGCGAGGTCGAGATTCCCCGTCCGTTGACCCATGATCTGCTCCTGCATCTGCTCGCCACGCTCGATGCCCGTCTGACTAGGGTCGACATCCACACTCTGAGCGAAGGGACCTACTACAGCAACCTCATCCTTGAGCACCATGGACGCCGTTTGGAAGTCGATTCCAGGACCTCTGACGCCCTGGCGCTTGCCGTTCGTGCCGACTGCCCCATCTTCATCAATATCGATTTGGTGGAGGAAAGCGGTGTCAGCCTCGAACAGTTGAAGCAGGCCGCGATTGACGCCGAAGCCGACGAGGGCGACGATGAACCCGAAGCCGAGCCGACAGCCAGAGACGCCGAACTGACCGACCTCCGGGCTCGGTTGGACCAAGCCGTGACTCAGGAACGCTACGAAGAAGCCGCGCAGTTGCGGGACAAGATTCAGAAGCTCGAAAACTCTTGAGAGGCTGATTGCCTTGACGGGTACCTACCCCCGATCTACAGTTAGTGAGTGTCCCCGACCGTTGGAGGTACCGTTGCCATGGCTTTTCCTACCCTCGACAGCCCCTTGACGGGGACGGCGGTTCCTCTTTCAGCACTCCGAAGCCGTTTGAGCGGTGGCATCGGCGAATTCCCCGACCTGGTGGCCCTTGGACAATGGTGCCGAGACGCCGGTTTGGCGCTGATTCAACTCCTCCCTATCAACGACACGGGCTATGAAAGCTCGCCCTACAGTGCCCTAAGCGCCTTCGCGTTGCACCCCGTCTATCTTCGGTTGTCCGACCTTCCGGGGGTTGCCGCCTTTGCCGACAAGATCCATGCCTTGGCGTTGGAGCTCAACGCAAGGGTCCAGGTCGACCATGCCAAAGTTTGGGGAGCCAAGCAGACTCTGTTGCGCCACGTCTTTGCCGGTGCGTCCTTTACCGAGTCCCAGGCGGAAGCTTGGCTAGAGCACCATCCCTGGGGTCGCGCCTACGCGGTTTTCTGGGCGCTGAGGGAACGCTATGAACGCCGCGGCTGGCAGGAATGGCCCGACAACCGCAGGGTCGATGAGGCTCATATTCTTCTGCTCTGGAAAGAATTGGGTGCTGAGGTCCGTTTCCCGGTGTGGCTGCAGATTCAGGCTGAAACCCAGCTGGCCGGTGCTGTTCGGGCTCTGGAAGCTCTGGGCGTTGCACTCAAGGGTGACTTGCCCATCCTCTTGAACGAAGACAGCGCCGACGTATGGGCACATCCCGAGCTGTTTGACCTTTCGCTTCGGGCCGGAGCTCCCCCCGATGGCATGAATCCAGAAGGCCAGAATTGGGGCTTTCCCATCTATCGTTGGGAAAATCTTGCTAAGGACGATTACCACTGGTGGAAGGAGAGGCTGAAGTACGCGTCGAACTTCTACCAAGCCTATCGGATCGACCACGTTCTTGGATTTTTCAGGATCTGGGCCACTCCCCAAGAGAACTTGACGGCTCAGATGGGCCACTACCTGCCTAGCGTGGCGGTCTCAGAAGCCGCTTTGCGAGACCTCGGCTTCGACGACGGGCGCCTTGTCTGGATGTCGGAACCCCACGTCTTTGGCCTTGAACTCCGTGAAAGGCTCGGCGACGAAGCCTCGGCGGCGGCGAATCTGGCACTCGACCGTGTAGGCCTGGAGGACTTGTATCGTTTCAAGCCCTCGATTCGGGGAGAGAGGGATTTGGTCGGTCTGCCTGTCTCCCCTCGAGCCAAGGAAGTCCTGTTGCAATGGTTCCGCGACCGCCCGCTCTTGCACAAAGATAATTTCTTCGTCCCTTCTGCCCAGTATTTCTCTACAAGAGCTTATCTGAGTCTAGGGCAAGACGAAAAATGGGCCTTCGAACACCTGCTTCAGGAGTCGCAGGAACGGGCCCAGCAGCAATGGGAAGAACAGGGCCGCCGACTCCTTGGCTTCATGAAGAAGACTACGGGAATGCTTGTGTGCGCAGAAGACCTCGGGTCGATTCCCGACTGTGTTCCCCGCGTGTTGCAGGAGTTACAAATCCTAGGACTGAAGATTGTCCGTTGGGCGAGGAACTGGAATGCCCCAGGGCAGCCTTACTATCCCGTGGTCGAATATCCAGAACTCTCGGTGTGCACTCCCTCGGTTCACGACACCTCGACCCTTCGCCAGTGGTGGGCCGAAGAATCCGACCATCAGGGATTTCTCGCGGCCTTGGGGCTTGATCCCCTCCGCGACGACGGGGTGTATTCTCCCGATCAAGCGCACAAAGTCTTGGGCGCGCTCATGCGAACGCACTCCCGCCTTTGCATTGTGGCTCTCCAGGACTGGTTTGGTCTCGACGCGGGCCTGTTGACCGACGATCCAGCCGCCGAACGCGTCAACACTCCTGGTTCCGTTGGAGGCGACAACTGGGCGTGGCGCATGAAGATCTTTTTGGAGGACTTGAACGCCCGACCGAGCTTCACGGCTCTGGTCCGGGGTCTCGCTGAACGAAGGAGCCGGAAATGAACACAACTGTACTGATCTTGTCTTTGACCAAGGTTTCCCGGCGAATCCCCTCGACCCGGTCCGCCGCGCAAGAATTTCATATTGCCAGAAAAATCCGAGCGCTCTACGGATTCGACGACGGATTGTTTTCGACCACGGGAAACGTGGTTTTTGCCAATTTCCTGGCGACAAGGATCTTTGCCCAGGCGATCAACGAACGAACCGACCTTGTCCGGCACCCCGAACGTGCGGTGTTGCCAGGCCACATCAACGCCATGGGCCTGATCGATGAAATTCTTCACTATGTCGCGGCTCTTTACAAGCTTGAATACGGCTCGGATCTCTGGGCCCGAGCCCTCGACTTCATCGCTTTGAGGATAGGACGCGCCGAAACCGACGAGGTTCTGGCACGTTTTGCCCATCATTTTCCCACCGTCGACGTTTATTGTGGAAAAACCGCCGAAGAGGACTATCTGGCAGGGCGAACCGGCGGAGTGAGTCACCGCGAGGTTGTCTTCGAAGAGGTCCTCATGGTCGCGCTGGCGAACGCCAACCCCGCCTTCGGACCCTACCTCGAACTGTTTGACGACCGCGATCTTCGCGACGAATCCTCCTACTCCGACTTTCAGGAGGCGGCCCGAGCCTTCTTCGACACCGTCCCCCCGTTCGGTCCAGACAGGCAAAACCTGATCGACATGCTCAGGGCACCCGCCGTCGCGGTTCCCAACAGCCTTCAGGGACAGCTCCAGTACATGCAAGAACGTTGGGGCCTCCTTTTGGGCAAGTTCCTGCTGCGGCTCCTGGGTTCGCTCGACTTCCTCAAGGAGGAGGGGCGCCTGTTTTGGACGAAGAACGCCGGTGCCGGAGGTGCCGCTGGCGGGTACGAACACTCGCTGAGTTTTGGAGGAGACCACGAGCCCGAACGCTTCAGTTCTGACAAGGATTGGATGCCCAGGGTTATCCTCTTGGCCAAGAGCACTCTCGTCTGGCTGGACCAGCTCTCCAGGCAGTATGGGCGTCCTATTACGACCCTTGACGCCATCCCCGATCAGGAACTCGACGCGATGGCCTCTCGCGGGTTCAACGCCCTGTGGCTCATCGGGTTGTGGGAGCGGTCTGTCGCCTCCAAACGGATCAAGCAGATGTGCGGAAACCCCGAGGCCGAAGCCTCGGCCTACTCCCTCCATGATTACGATATTGCCCAGGAATTGGGAGGTTGGGCCGCGATGGACAACCTCCGCGAGCGCTGCCGTCGGCGAGGCGTCCGTGTGGCCAGCGACATGGTCCCCAATCATACGGCGATGGACAGCAAGTGGGTTAGCGAACACCCTGACTGGTTCCTCCAACTCGACCAGTGCCCGTACCCCGGTTACCGCTTCGACGGTCCAGACCTCAGCCGTGACCCCCATGTCGAGATCAAGCTTGAAGACCACTACTACGACCGTTCCGACGCCGCCGTAGTTTTCCGGCACGTGGACAAGGGAAATGGTCGCCATCGGTACATCTACCACGGCAACGACGGAACCTCGATGCCCTGGAACGATACCGCCCAGCTGGACTACCTGAATCCGTCGACGCGGGAAGCCGTCATTCAGGTCATCCTTCATGTGGCAAAGAATTTCCCCATCATCCGGTTCGATGCCGCGATGACCCTTGCCAAGAAACACATTCAGCGGCTTTGGTACCCTGTCCCGGGTACGGGCGGCGACATCTCCACCAGGTCTGAACACGGTCTGTCCAAAGAAGCCTTCGACCGGGCCATGCCCGAGGAGTTCTGGCGCGAGGTCGTCGACCGTGTCGCCAAGGAGGTTCCTGACACCCTCTTGTTGGCCGAAGCCTTCTGGATGATGGAAGGGTATTTCGTCCGCACTCTGGGCATGCACCGCGTTTACAATTCGGCTTTCATGCACATGTTCAAAAAGGAAGAGAACGAGAAGTACCGTTCCACCATTAAGAATACGCTGGACTTCGACCCCGACATTCTGAAACGCTTCGTCAACTTTATGAACAACCCCGATGAAGAAACGGCCGCCGTTCAGTTCGGCACTGGGGACAAGTACTTCGGAGTAGCTACCGTACTGGCAACGATGCCGGGAACTCCCATGTTTGGGCACGGACAGGTGGAGGGCCTCAAGGAAAAATACGGCATGGAATACCGCCGAGCGTATTGGGATGAGAAGATTGATCAGGGCCTTGTCGAGCGCCACGAACGCGAAATCTTCCCCTTGCTTCATCGGCGGCACCTGTTTGCCGAAGTGCGGCGGTTCCGGCTCTTTGACCTTTGGACTCGAGAAGGCGGCGTCAATCAGAACGTGTTCGCGTATTCCAATGGTACGGGGACAGAGCACGCCTTAGTCCTATACAACAACTTCTGGGAGCGCGCCTCGGGCTGGATAAAGGACTCGGCACCCTATGTGGAAAAACTGGCCGACGGATCGAAAACGGCCCACCATCAGACCCTCGCGCAGGCTCTGGGGTTGGAAGATCTCGACGACAGGTTTTTGGTTTTGCGCGAGCAGGGTTCGGGACTCTGGTACGTCCGTCGCTCCAAGGACATTCACCGGTCGGGACTCTACGTAGAGCTGGAAGGCTACGGGAAGCAGGTGTTCCTCGACCTTCACGAAGTCGGGGGCGGACTCTTCGGCGCCCTATGCGACCAACTGAACGGCAACGGGGTTCCCGATCTTGCCGATGCCCTGCAGGAATTGGCCAACCGCGACCTGTACACCGCCTTCCGGAATGTTGTGGGGTCGTGGGCCTTTCCTCGTTGGGTCGCTGCGGTCGACGGTTCCTCACCCGCTGACAATGCGTTCTGGCTGGCCCTTGAGGCATCGGTGTCCAGCCTCTACCTAGAGGCCAGCCGTGTCCTAGGATCGGGCGTGGACTCTGTCTCTGTCGTGACCCTTGTTTTGAACGACTTCCGCGCTTTGGTCAGTTTGGCGGGCTCAGCCTGGACTGGCGGGCATACAGAGGCTCTCACGGCATGGGCCCTTTTGGGTCGATTGGGAGACCTTGTCGTCGCGCCGGACCCCGGCCAGACCTCGAAGAGTCTCCTCGAGGATTGGGGTTTTGATCGCCGTCTCACCAGGGTCTGGGTTGAACGCGGCGTGGCTCCTCCAGAGGCAGCCTACCGGACAACTCTGGTGAAGCTGCAGGGGTTGCTGCGCGGACAACCCGATCTGGCCAAAGTTCTGAGGCACGCGGAAGTTCAGGCATTGGCGGGGGTCAATTCCTATGAAGGGACCGCTTGGATCGACAAAGGTGGTCTGGAGACCCTCTCGTGGTGGACTACGACGACCAAGGTCCTGGCCTCGTTGAGTCATGGCTCTCTCCCCAAGGCTCCGAAAGAGGTCGTGAAGATCTTGGCTCCGATCGCAGCTCAGGGAGAAGAATGGCTCGAACTGGCGAGGAAGGCCGACTACCGTTTCGAGGCTTTCTTAACCTCGCTCGACAAGAAACCTCTCGAAACGCCGGTGGCCAAGGCCAAGTTCCCTGTTCCGAAAGAGGCCGCCAAGAAGGTTGCTGCAAAGAAGAAAGCGCTTCCTAAGAAGTAGCTGGCGGTTCCGATCTACCCAAAGAGCCGCCATCGACGAACCTTGGCCGCAAGACGAGGTGACGAACCGATTCCCGGCTCTTCCATTGGGCTTCGAGTAGCTCGGCGGCCAAGCGTCCCTTCTGGGCTCCCGGTTGACGGACGGTGGTCAGTTGCGGACGCAAATGCCTCAAGACCAAACTGCCGTCGAAGCCGGTAACTGAAAGCTCTTCGGGAATCCTCAAACCTCGGGCTTCGGCGAATAAGTAGGCCCCGGCCGCTTGGGCGTCCGACAGGCAGATGACCACCTCTGGAAGGCCGTCCCTCCAAGATTGCCGCTGCAAAGAGTCTCGGGCGGATTCTGAACTCACGCGGGAGGAGCCATAGGTGACAACGACCCCGGGTTCTGCCACGGATTCCACAGCCTCCCGAAAGCCCCTCAGGCGCCGAGTCAGCGAGCGTGAGCCTGCATTCCCGCGAATTTCCTGCCTCACGGGCGGAAAGGTCAGAATGTGCAGCCGCCGGAAGCCCTGCTGCAGAACTTTGGTCATCAGCGTCCGCGCAGCCAACTGATCTTGAAAGGTCACGCTCGGAATCATCGCGTCAACCCGACTGTCGACAGTAACTAGAGGAAGGCTGCGCTTCTGGAGGAGCTCAAGAAAGGGGCCGCTGGGCGTGAAGCCGAGCGTGATGACTCCGTCGATCGCCGCGTTCCGGACCGCTTTCAGAAGGCAACCTTCGAGTGGCGGAATCATCGTGAGGTTGAGCTGGCGTTCCTGACAGAACGAGCCCAAGCCCTGGAAGAGCTCCTGAAAATGTGGGTGGACAAACGCTTCAGGGAGGCTTTGGGGGATGAGAACACCCAGATTGCCGCTTGACCGACGAGCCAACCCCCTCGCCATGGGGTTTGGCTCGTAGCCGAGCTCCACAGACTTTTCAAGAATTCGCTTCAGCGTCGCAGCAGCCAGTCGTTCGGGGGCATTGAACGCGAACGAGACCGCTGTTTTTGAAACTCCGGCTTCTCGAGCGAGGTCCAAGATCGTCATTCGGCTCCTCATCGGACTCTCTCCCTTGACAAAACCGGTTTAGTGGACAGGATAGGGTCTGCAACTTCCTCGGTCAACGGTTTTCCCTCCAGTTTCGCGGCAAGACGACCGATAATACAAAGGAAGACCTGTTCGGAAGGAGACGTCATGAACGCCCAGACAAGGAACAATACCGCCGCCGTCGCAACCATCATCGTTCTCATTTTGGTTGTCGTCTTAGGCATCGGGCTCTATTTCCTCTTCAGCAAGCCAGCGCCCGCACCTGTTCCCCCAGCGGCGCCGGTCAAGGTTGAAACCCCCGAACCAGTGGCGCCCACGCCGACACCGACGCCGACTCCCCCGGTCGCCGAAGCACCCAAACTCCTGGGCACCCACACTGTCATTCCGAAAGACACCCTGTGGTGGATCAGCGACAAATGGTACAAGGACCCCGTTCTTTGGCCGTCTATCTACGAAATCAACAAAGCCGAGATCAAGGATCCCGATTTGATCTTCCCAGGACAGAAGTTCGATATTCCCGCGCTCACGGGCACTACCGGCAACCTGTCGACTGACGACAAGTCCTTGCTGTCTCAGGGCTACCTCGAGGCCTACCGGGTCTACAAAGAAAAAGGCCGAACCGACGCCGACGACTACAAGAAGGTCGGTGACAAATTGGCGGCTCCCAAAAACTGAGAGTCTGCCGTCAGCGTTTCAGAACGGCCCAAGCCGCGCTGAGCGTTTGGAACAGAAGAGGATCGCCGCCTCGATCAGGATGATGATCGAGGCTGAGGCGTCGCCAGCGGGCTTTGATTTCGGCTTCTGTTGCTTCGGGCCGCAAGCCGAATGTCCTGAGGGCCTTGGTGGCGGCTTCGGACCTTCCCATCCAAGAAAAGAATTCCTCCATTAACTCCTTCAGACTCTGTTCTGTCATTCCTTCAAGGTTGGACCAGTCGAGGTAATACGACTTCATGCTGTTGTTCTCTGGAAATCGGCCGTCGTGTTGGGGACAGAGCTCACCTGCACCGCCGCAGTAGAGCCCCGTCTCCGGGTTCAGCCAACCGCAACGCCCCGCAGACGGCGGTTCGAGCAAGGTGCTGCGGATGCTCCGGATCCACAAGCGGTGACCTGAGGATTTTCTCAACTCGTCGTCGAACAGCCATAGTCGCCTGTACAGGAGAAAGTGCCTCTGGAAAAGCGCGAGTCCCAAACCTTCGGCAAAGGGTTCGGGAAAGAAGGCCTTTAGCAGCTCGGTTTCGAGGACATCTTCTCCGAGCCGGACTGAGAACCATGCCCATAGGGCGGAGAAATCCCAGGCTGGCTCCACGATGTCAGGGAATCAGGCCCTTGAGAATCAAGGGCAGAGTCGCGTACATGCCGACGGTGGCGCCAACTGTGGAAAGCAAAACAACCAGGAGGATTCGGAGGAGCCGGTTCTTGTAGTAGCCCGTGAACTTCATCGCGTCGTCGGTGAGCCGTTCCAGGTCGGCCACACGGGGCCTGCGCAGGGCGGCTTCAGAAAAACCCGTGAAGTAGGCGACATGGACCAGAGGGTGGAAGAACGCGGCGAACGGCGCCGCTACGACTGCGACAAGAATCGTCAAAGGATGGGCCAACGCGAGAATCGAGCCAAGGGCGGCAAACCCCGAAGTCGTGATCGCGACAGTGAAGAGAATCTTCTGAAACGCATCCCAACCTTGGGTGACGAATCCCGAAACCAAGATTGCAGCAAAAGCCAGAGGAATCAGGTAGGGCCAGACCCGGCTCCACCAAGACGGCCGGGGCACCGAGGAGATTTCCGCGAGATCGGGCTGAACCCGGCCGCTGTGCAGGTTTTCAAGCCACTGAACCATGCCCGGCACGTGGCCGGCGCCGACGACCGCTACGATCTTTTTCCCGCTAATCTGAAACAACGAGGTCGCCAGGTACTGATCGCGTTCGTCGATCAGAACTTGCTTCACAGTAGGAAGTTCCTTGGCCAGCTCTCCCATCACCGCTTCGAGCTCGTTCTTCTTCTTGAGGTCTTCGATCTTGGTGGCTTCGACCTTTTCGTTGTCGAAGACTGATCCCATCAGGAGTCCCAGCAACTTGTTTTTGCCGAAGAACGACGATTTTCTCCAGGCCCTTCGGAGGGTGGTCTGCACGTCACGATCGATGAAGACTTCCTTGGCGCCGATTTCTCTTGCGGTTTCGACGGCTGCCAACATTTCCTGACCGGGCTTGGATTCCAACTCCTGGCCGACTCTTCTCTGAAAGCTGGACAACGCCAGGTTGGCCATAAGGAGGAAGCCTTTCTTCTGCCTCAGCACCTGAAAGATGTCGACCTTCTGCCAGTTCTGGGGTTCGGCCAAAGATTGGTACCGGCCAGCGTCAATTTCGACACCGACGGTGTCGGGAAGTTCAGCCCGGATTACTGTCCGCACTTCTTCGATGCTGACGGCGGAAACGTGGGCTGTGCCCACCAGAACATATTCTTTCTCGCCGTAGGTCAGGCGGGTTACAGTGTCGCTCAATTAGGTCCCCTCGTGGATGTAGTGGTCAATCGCCGAGCGGAAGCGCTCGTACAAGTCGTCTGGTCCGTGAAAATCGGTGAGGCGGACGGTTCCTCCACCCATGTGATAGTGGCCGCCGCCGAAGCCGATGCCGAACAGGGCCCTTCTGATCACTTTGCTTGCGGCCAAGCCGGGGTCTTCGCTTCGGACTGAGATCTTGATTTCCCCTTGGTTGAGCCCAGCAACGACGCTGAAGGCCACTTCATGGAACCGCAAATAGTCGTCGGCCAGCACAGCGATCGTGTCCGAGTCGGTCTCTTTGGAAATGAAGGTGAAGCAAAAGCCTTTATAGACCCGCAGATGTTCGAACCCTTCCTGAAAGATGGGAATGTTTCGAACCGATAGGCTGTTGTTGAGCAGATAGTTGCCTGTGATCCAGTCGGCCTTGAAGTAAAGTCCGGTGAAGGCGGCCAGATCGGCGCTGCAGACTCCCCGTGTCAGATAGTTTGTGTCCATCATGATGCCCATCAGCAACACTGTCGCCACGGTCTTGGATGGCTGGAAGCTTGAACCGGCGTAGTACTCGTAGATCAGGGTGGAACAGGAGCCGTAGTTCTCCCGAATATCTAGATAGGGAGCCGGAATAGGCTGGGGCGGCAACGGGTGGTGGTCGATCACTCCCTTGATCTCCGTCAACGGAATGAGCGTCACATTCTTGTTGCCGGGGCACGAGTCGACAAGAATGACCTGGTCGCCTTCGATGATGGGCAAATCCTTCATCCGTGTCGCGGGAATCTTGAGGGTTCGAATCGTCTCACCCAGGGAAAACCCCTGAATCTCCTCGCCGTACACGATAGTCGACGCCAAGCCATAGGTCTCGAAGAGACAGAACAAACCATACGCCGAGGCGATGGCATCAAAATCCGGAAAATCGTGGGTTTGAATGAGGATGCGGCGGTCGGGAGCGAGTCCCAGCAACAACGCGTCAAAGGACTTTTCAGAGTCCATAGTACAACCAGTCCCCGCTGGTCGGGACCAGGGGAAATCCGCGACGAAGGCGCATGGGAGGCATGATACCCGAGCGGCTGGCTCTTGGACAAGGATGCTCCCGCCAGATAGAATGCCTCATGCGGAAAACCCGGACATGGCTGTTCTTCTTCCTTCCCGTCTTGTACGTTGTCGTCGTTCTGGGGTTCATCGCCTTCCAGTTTTCCAAGAAGAGCGATTCCTTCAGTCAAAGTCTTGGCGACCTGACAGTTTCAGGGAAGACCAGCGGAGGCGGCCAACCTTCCGACTTGGCGCTCAGAGGCTGGGGCCTGGCCTTCGTCTTTGACGCCGCTCACACCTTGCAGGTTGACGACACCGACGGGAACTCGATCAAGCTGAGGCCGTTGTCCTGGAGTTGGAAGGATGGCAACGTGGTCGTCCAGTTTCAACAGGGACTGCTGTTGGCCTTTGAGAAATCCGAGGGTGGAAGCCGGTCCCTTCTTATTCATCCAGTCGCTAATGACAACCTGAAGAAGGTCGTTGCGCTCCATATTCCCTTTGCTGCCGACGGCGGATCGCGGTTCACCCTTCCGGCTAGCCGCTCCTTTTTGGAAATCACTCGCGACAAGAACCGTGTCCTGGCCAGTGTCGATGGTGATCAGGACAGGATCGAGCCCAACAGCACCTTTGTAGTGACGCTGAACAAGGCCGGATTCCGGCCGGTTCGCCTCGATAACCTGGCTTCTGGGCTCTCGCCTTCTTTGGCCTGGTTGACCCTCGACAACGCGTCGACCCCCGAGGCGGCCACGGTTGCGCTCAATCAATACTGGGACAAAGCGTATGCCTCTTGGTCTGGTGCGGCGATTTTCACGACACGGCTTGCCGACGCTTGGAGTCGCGAGGCTCTTCTTCGAGGCGACTACCCGAACGCTTCCGCCAAGATTCAAGCGCTGATGAACCGCGATCCCAAGGCCTGGGGCTTCGACGCCGTTTCCTACCTGGGAAATCTGATGGAGCTGACGGCGCAGCAAAGAAAAGCCGTCGAAGCCGCCTCCAGCCGGGCTCAACCGGCTTGGGCCGGACAAGGCCGGTTGTGGCTGGATGCCCGCTACTACGGCCCGGACGCCTCCGCGGATCGCATCAAGAATCTTCTGTTGACCAGCAAGCTCCCCGACGATGTTCCCAGCCTTCTAGCGGTTTTCCAAAACCTCAAGACCCTTCAGGCCATTCAGCCTTCGGACGCCATAGCCAAACGGACGGATGAAGTTCTGGGTGTCCTTGAGTCTTCTGTGGTTCGCCGTGAAGGCGATCTGTTTGTGCAGACAGGGAGCGGGCTGTTGGATCTGCGTTCAAGCCTCACCCTTGGGCGCCTATGGCTTGACTATTCCCGGAGCCTCTCGAATCAAATCTACGGTTCGGCCGGAGCCAGACTGATTGTTTCGTCCCTGGCCTTCCAAGATGCCTACGGACGCCTGCCCGAAACCCTGGTGACCCAAGACGGAAAAATCGTTCGACAGGAAGGAAGTCTTTTACCCGAAGACCTTTACGCTCCTCTCAGACCGGCCGCGCCTTCCGAAACCGAACTGCCGGACTGGGGAGTTGGGTCCTTTGTCAGGACCGCCGCCAAAGTTGAATCAATGGCGATCTCCGGGCAGCAAGCCCGGTTCACGTTCCGGTTTCCCGCAGGAAGTGCCGAACACGTCGTGATTGTCGGCGTCCCGGCATTCGACCACATCACGATGCACGGTATTCGTTGGCGTACCGACCCGCAGTTCCAAGCCTATACCGACGGATGGGCCTACTCCGCGTCGACGAAAACTCTGTACGTGAAGATCAAGCATCGGGAAGATGTCGAGGAGCTGATCATCCACTTCCAGCCGGAGCAGTGAGCCCCAAGTTCCCAAGTCCACCCCTTGAGCCTTTTTCGCGTAAGGAATATGGTCTTTGCGGGCCTTTGCCTGAAAGGTCTGCCGGTTTTGCTTCCGGCAATACTTCTATTTGGGACGGACTATGAAAAAGAACCTTCTCCTTTTGGCCCTCGCGGCACTGCTCTTTTCGTGTCAAGGACAGGAAAAGAAGGCCGACGCCTCTACACCTGGCCAAGCCAATAAATCCGACGTAGGCTACGCCTTCGGTGTGATCATTGGAACCAACCTTAAAACGTCAGGAGTCGAAGTCGACTACGACGCCTTTCTTAACGGCGTCAAAGACGTCATGGAAAAGAACGCGCCGAAGGTGAAACCCCTCGACGCCAATCAGACCATCCAAACCGCACTGGTCGCCGGCCACGCGAAGAAGATCCAAGCTAACCTCGCCCGCGAGACGCAGTTTCTGGCCGACAACGGCAAGAAAGCTGGGATCACCACGACTGGCAGCGGCTTGCAGTATGAGGTTCTGAAGGCGGGAACCGGTGCGAAACCCCTGGTTACCGATGTCGTCAAGGTAGACTATGTCGGCACCCTGCTCGACGGCACGACCTTTGACAGTTCCATCGAGCGCAAGCAGCCTGCGGTCTTTTCGCTGAGTGGAGTCATCCCCGGCTGGGCCGAAGGAATTCAGCTGATGCCCGTCGGCAGCAAGTATCGACTCTTCATTCCTTCGAAGCTGGCCTACGGCGAGAATGGTACCAACGGCCGAATCGGGCCGAACGAGACCTTGATCTTCGAGGTCGATCTGTTGTCCATCGAAGCGGCACCTAAGCCTGTCCCCACCCCCAAGAAATAAACCCACCAGACACACACAAAAAAAGGCAACCCCTCGGGTTGCCTTTTTTGTTTTGGGGACAGAGCTCAGAACAGTTTAGCCAGATTCTCGGCCGTCAAGCCCAAGTGCTTGGCCACCGCTGCACCGGGGCCGGATTCGCCGAACCTGTCGATTCCCAGGGCGGCGTCGGCGAGTCCCAGCCAACCCGAGGTAATTCCAGCTTCGGCTGCGACGATCTTGACGCCAACGGGCACGAGCTTCTTCCAGTGGTCGGGGTTTTCCTTGATCAGCTCGCGGCTGGAAACGGAAATCACTTTGACCTTCTTGGGGGACAGAGCTGCGGCCTCCAGGGCTAAGTTCACTTCCGAACCTGTTGCAATCACCACGACGTCGGGCTTTGGCTCGTCCTTGATCACCACGGCACCCTTCTTGAAGTCCTCTTTCCAAGTGACGGGCTTCTCGTAGGTCTTGAGGTTCTGGCGGGTGAGCAAGATGGCCGTCGGTCGCTTGGTTTGGGCCAGCGCCAACTTCCAGGCTTGAAAGGTCTCTTGAGCATCGCCGGGGCGAAGGACCAGCACGTTCGGAATCCCACGAAGCGATTCTGCTTGCTCGATGGGCTCGTGGGTCGGGCCGTCTTCGCCGACGAAGACCGAGTCATGGGTAAAGACGTGGATAGCGGGCAAGTTCATGATCGCGGCGAGTCGAACCGGCGGCTTCATGTAGTCCACAAAAACCAGGAAAGTGGCACCGAAGGCTCGGTACCCTCCGTGTAGGTTCAAACCGTTGACCACGCCACCCATGCCATGCTCGCGGACCCCGTAGTGCATGGTCCGCCCGGTGCGGTTTTTCGCTGAGTAGTCGCCAAAGGGGAGGGCCGTGTTGTTGGAAGGAGCCAGGTCGGCAGAGCCGCCGAACAACCACGGAAGGACTTTCGCAAACGCGTTGAGGCTCTTGCCGCCGGCGACCCGTGTCGCCACAGCCTCGCCCACGGGGAACGACGGTTCCTCGGCCTTGTCGAGCTGCGCGTTGTGGTCACCGAAGAACAGATCCCACTTGGCCTTCAGTTCCGGGTTGGCCTTGGCCCAGGCGGCGAAGAGGGTGTTCCATTCGTCGTGACTCTTCTTCCACACGGAAGCCTTTTCGGCGGTGTACTTCAGGGCTTCTGGAACGATGTAGAACTGCTGGTCTTCGGGCAGTCCCAGATTCTTCTTGGTGGCCTTGACTTCGTCGGCTCCCAGGGGGGTGCCATGAACATCGTGGGTTCCTGCTTTGTTGGGAGAACCGAAGCCGATGGTGCTGGTCAGAATGACCAAGCTGGGTTTCTTGGTCTCGGCCTTGGCCTTGGCGATCAGTTCGGTCATCTGGGGAATGTCGTGAGCGCTCCCCTTGAGAACTTGCCAGCCGTAGGCTTCGAACCGCTTTCCTGTGTCTTCCGTAAACGCAATGTCTGTGTGGCCTTCGATTGTGATGCCATTCGAGTCGTAGAAGACGATCAACTTGCCGAGTTCTAGGAAGCCCGCCAACGAGGCGGCTTCAGAGGCCACGCCTTCCATCATGCAGCCATCGCCCGACAAGGCAAAGGTGTAGTGGTCGACGACCTTGTGAGCCGGGGTGTTGAATTCCGCGGCCAGTTTGGTTTCGGCGATGGCGAAACCAACAGCGTTGCTGAATCCGGCGCCCAATGGGCCTGTCGTAGTTTCAACCCCTGGCGTCCATCCATACTCGGGGTGACCGGGGGTCTTGCTGCCGAGCTGGCGGAATTTCTTCAGCTCGTCGAGAGGAAGCGCGTAGCCCGTCAGGTGAAGCAAGGAATACAGGAGCATTGAACCATGTCCGGCCGACAGGATGAAACGGTCGCGGTCTATCCAATCCGGATGGGCGGGGTCGTGCTTAAGCACTTCACCGTAGACAAGGGCGCCGAGGTCGGCGCAACCAAGGGGAAGCCCGGGATGACCGGAATTAGCGGCTTGGACAGCGTCCATGGAAAGGGAGCGGACCGAAAGGGCCAGAGACTTCAAAGCGGGAATATTCATTCTACCTCCATAGTTGTCTCTAGTTTACCGGAACGGCACCTGGGAGGGAAGATTCCTCCCAGGGCTTTCGGGCCGAAGTCGGACCGGAACCTGGCTTGCGAGCCCCAGACCTATGCTCCAAAATGGGAGAGTTGGGGGAGGTCGATGCATGACAAATAAACGGATTCTGATCACCGGGGTTACGGGGAAAGTGGGGAAGGCTTTTCTTCGAAGGTTCCTTGCTGAGGAAGCCTATCAGGATTTTGCCGTCCGAGCCTTCGTTCACAGCCGCGTTCCCGAGGCGCACGAACGTGTGGAGATTGTCCGGGGTTCGATCTCCGACCCGGCGTCTGTCCATCAGGCGCTCTCGGGAGTAACCCATGTGCTTCACCTGGCCACGTGCAAAGAAACGCAGCTTGAAGTAATGGATGTGGCCGTGAAGGGGCTCTTTTGGCTTCTTGAAGGGTGTCGCGTCAGCCCGACCTTCCAGCAGTTTCTTCTCGTTGGCGGTGACGCGGCGCTTGGACATTTTTTCTATCCGCATCCGTTGCCAGTGACTGAACAGCAAAAACATAGTGCTTATCCCGGATGCTACGCCCTTTCAAAGGTTCTTGAGGAAACCATGTTGGAACAGTATTCCTTGCAATACGACCTCAATGGCTGTTGTCTTCGAGCTCCCTGGATCATGGAAAAAGACGACTTCAAGGTTCAGCTGTCGTTTGGTGAAGACGTTTTTGGAGGTCCCCGGTGGAAGGATTTGGTAGGACCGGAAAGAGCTGCCGAATATCAGCGAACAGGCACGGTTCCCATCATGCTCGACCCACAAGGCCGCCCAGTGAAACGGAATTTTATCCACGTCGACGATTTGGTAGAGGCTCTTTTGCGTGCCATTGACAACCCGGCCGCCCGAAAACAAACCTTCAACATCGCCATGGACGAACCTGTGGACTACGGGGAAATTGCGCGGTATTTGGAGGCAACTCGGAACCTTCCGGCTGTGGGGGTTTCTACCCCGTACCATTCGACCTGGCTGGACAACACCAAGGCTAAATTCCTTCTTGACTGGAGACCACGTGTCGACCTCAACCTCCTGATCGACCGGGCCTGGGACTATCAACGGTCTGAGGACGACCCGCGGAAGGTCTGGTACCCTGGCTGAGTCTTCAGTCGGCCTTTGGTTTGCGGTGGACGACCAGATCGTGCTTGATGGCCTTGCGGTCCATCTCCCGTTCTGCCTCGATGCGGTTGTGGAAGATCTCCTGGGCTCGCCGGTCTTCCTCGAGGACGCCGTTGCCCGTTAACCCGGGTTGGCGACGTGTCCAAGTCCCATCTTCGCCCAAAACATGGGCCTTCACGTTGTCATCAAACCAGACCTCAAGGGCGTCCATGATCTTGTCTTTCAGTTCCTGAAGGAGGATGGGGAACATGAGTTCGACGCGCCGCTCCAGATTCCGGAACATCCAGTCCGCCGACGAAAGGTAGACATCCTCGGTCTCTCCCGCCCGAAAGGTGAAGATTCGCGCGTGTTCCAGGTACCTGTCGACGATGCTCACGATTTGGATGTTCTTGCTGAAGGACTTCCCTGGGACCAGCATGCAGATGCCGCGAACGTTGAGGCGGATTTCGACGCCGGCCTCACTGGCTTTGTACAGCGCGGTGATCACGTCATCGTCGGCCAAGGAGTTCATTTTGGC
>CAYYUZ010000051.1:0-24474 GCA_964475005.1 uncultured Spirochaetales bacterium | reverse complement strand
TTCCCTTTTATGCGGAGGTCGACGGACAAAGGATCAACCTGATTCCCACCATGACGGCGCCGGAGGCCCCGGCTCGGAACGGTCCGCAGATCAGCCCCAACGCAGGGGCCGGCGGCGTGGGCGGCAGAATGCGGTACTAGTTGTCTTGGAGTTTTGCTGCGCAAAACTTCGGGCACAAGCTGCGCAGCACCGTTGCCCCGATTCTTAAGCTTTTCTGAAGTCCCGCTCTTCGGCGTATCCTTGAAGGTCTTCCGAGACCATATATGGAGAATACGCAGACGAGGCGACCATGAAGACTTTGATCGATCGGGTGGCACGAGTCCCTGGATTTTGTTTCCTGTTAGGCACACTTTCTCTTTTGCACGCCCAAGTCCCTGAGTCAAATCAGGATCCCCTTGCCGGTCTTCCCGTGGTCACCCTCGACGAGTGCGTGAAGGCGGCGCTCGAATCAGGGCCAGACGCCGCTCTGGCCAAACTCAACCTGGACGCGGCTTCGGCTATTCTCACGCAGTCTCGCGCCAAACAAGGCCTCACTCTCGGAGAATCGGCCGGGTACAGCCACTCCGGGACAAGTTCTTCAAACGCCGTGTCGCAGTCGTCGGCCTCGGCGGCCGCTGCCGCTGGAAACGGCGCGGTCCTCGGAGAAAACCTGAAGGGAGCCTTCCTCCTCTCCGGACCGGATTCGAACCTCGGTCTTTCTACCGTCCAAAGTTTTCCCCGGAATGCCACCGACAGGGTCACCTCGTTTGGATTGACAGGGAGCCAAACCGTTTGGGATGGGTTGCCAGGAGGAGTCGCGGGAGCCAACCTTCAGCTCGCCGAGGCCGCCTACCGGGTAGCCGCCATCAACGAGGAGGCGGCGCTGAAGACGGCCGTCTTCCAAATGGAACAAGCTTACTACACGGCGCTCGGCGACCAGAAAACCTTGGCCGTGCGTTTGGCCACGCAGGCGATGGCGCAGGCCAACCTTCTCCAAGAGCAGTCACTGTTTCAGGCGGGGCGGGCCACCGAACTCGACATTCTCCAAATGAAGGTCACTCTTCGACAAGCCCAGCTCGATTGGAACAAGGCCGTGGCGCAATTGACAAGCGACCGCAAGAGCTTGTCGGTGGCCTTGGGGTGGTCCCTGGACAAAGCCTACCAGCTGTCTGAGGGTAGCTTCCCCACCCCCTTAGCTTCCGACACGGCCAGCGGCGTGAAACTCGCGATGGAGCACCGCCCGGAACTGAGAACCCTCGCAGAGAACTGGAGGTCCGCGCAAACGAGCCTCTTGGTGCAGAAGGCCGGTTCTTCCCCGGTAGTCACCGTGACGGGCTCGTTGGGTGTCGGCCAGGACTGGAGCACCTCAACGGGTACCGAGAACTTCGCGGTGGGTGCCGACATTGCCTTGCCGCCCGTCTACGATGGCGGCCTGAACAGCGCGCAAGTCCGCGGCGCCAACGGACAGATCGAGGTTATCGAACTTCAACAAGCCCAAACCCGCCAAACCATCGCCGTGGCCGTGGAAAAGGACGTTTTCGCGGTACAGGACGCCAAGGACCGTTTGGACTTGGCCCAAACGAGTTTGGAAGCCGCTCAAGGGCAATATGACCTCCAGAAGTCCAAGCTGGTTTTAGGGTTGGCTTTGACCACCGATGTTTTGACGGCCTTCACCAACTTGGTCTCGGCTCGGCTGGGGCTGGAACAGGCCAAGAGCGTCTTGGTTCTCGCCATCCTTCAGCTCAACAACGACCTAGGACTTTGAAAGGAGTTTCCGCATGAAAATGAAAACCAAGGTTCTGTTGGTCGGGGCGTCGGCGGTCCTTGTCGCGGCGGGCGCCTGGATAATTTTCGGCGGCGTTTTCGTCAAGGGACCCGAAGCCCGCTACATCACGCGGCCGGCCAGCTGGGGCGACGTTGCCGCACGGGTTCAGGAGACGGGGATTATCAATCCCGTGAACGAGGTCTTGGTCGGCTCTGAAGTTTCTGGTACGGTGCAGTCCATTTCGGTCGACTACAATTCGCTCGTGAAGAAGGGACAGGTTCTGTGCGTAATCGACCCCACCAACTACCAGTCGGCGGTTACTTCAAGCCAGGCCAGCCTTCGATTGGCGCAGGCCAATTTGAACAACGCCAAGGTTGGGGTCAACAAGGCCAAGGCCAACTGGGACATGGCCAAGCTGACCCTTGAGCGCGACCAAACCCTGCTCAAGCAGAACCTAATCAACCAAAACCAAGTCGATGTGGACCAAACCGCGGCCATCATCGCCGAACAGGACTTCTTGGGGGCCCAAGCCACTGTCGAAAGCTCCACCGCGCAGATGGAGGTGGTTCAAGCCCAACTCGACCAGTCGCTGTACAGCCTGACCAAGACCACAATCAAGAGCCCCATCGACGGCATTGTGCTGGCGCGAAGCATCAGCGTCGGACAGACGGTCGCGGCCTCGCTTCAAACGCCAACGCTGTTCACCCTGGCTTCGAATCTGACCGATATGCAAGTCGACACTTCGGTCGACGAAGCCGATGCCGGCAACGTCCGCACCGGAGCACAGGCGTCGATCACCGTCACGGCTTATCCGAACGTGAGCTTTCCGGGTGTGGTCACGCAGGTTCGAGTCAATCCCATTGTCGTGCAGAACGTGGTCACCTACGACGCCGTCGTGCAGATTCACGACAATTCCGGAAGGCTGTTTCCGGGAATGACAGCGCAAATCACCCTCGAGGCCGGAAAAAAGACCCACGTTCTGACCGTTCCGCTTCCAGCGTTGCTATTCACTCCGGGGGTCGCCAGGTCGAATCAAGCCGGGGGACCTTCGGGTCTGGTGGGGGGAGGTTCCGGGTTTGGCGGGTTGGGTGGCGGAGGCCGAACTGGAGGATTCAGCGCGGGCGTCGTCCAGAATCAAGGGGCTCCCGGCGGCGCCCTGGCCGGTGCGCCCGGGTCGAGGGTCACGCTCTGGGTGCTCAAAGACGACAAACCTGTCGCTATTTCAGCCGTTCTGGGAATCTCCGACGGGAGAACCCTTGAAATCTCCGGCGGCGACCTGGCCGAGGGCGATTTGGTCATCGTCGGTCAGCGGCGAGTGGGAGCACCGACGATTAAGCGGGAATCCTCCAATGGACGGTGACCCCATCATTGCCGTCGACAGCCTGGTCAAGGTCTACGGGGAGGAACCCTTCCTTGTCCGGGCTCTCGCAGGCGTCCACCTCGACATTTTTCCGGGTGAATTCGTGTCCGTCATGGGGCCCTCGGGTTCGGGAAAGTCCACGTTCATGCACCTGCTGGGTTGCCTGGATAGACCGACCTCTGGCACTTACCACCTTCAAGGAGTCGAAGTCTCTCGCCTGTCCCGCGACGAACTGGCAAGGGTGCGCAACCAGCAGATCGGCTTTGTCTTTCAGAGCTTCAACCTCCTCCCCCGCACCACCGCCCAGGAGAACGTCGAGCTTCCGCTCTTGTATGCCGGTAAGCCGCAAGGGTTCCGGTCGGCTCGGGCCAAGGCGCTCTTGGAACAGGTTGGCTTGGGCAACAGGGTGACCCACAAGCCCAACGAGCTGTCGGGCGGGCAACAGCAGCGGGTCGCCATCGCGCGGGCCCTGGCCATGGACGCGCCGCTGTTGATGGCCGACGAACCGACCGGTAACCTCGACACCACTAGCAGCGACGAAATCATGTCCCTCTTTCGGCGCCTAAACCGAGACCACGGCATCACGGTCGTCGTGGTGACGCATTCCGACGAGATCGCCGCCTGGACCGACCGCGTGGTGGTCTTCCGTGACGGCCTCATCGTCGACGACCGCCCCCAGCAGGCCAGGGAGGTTTCACCATGAGCCTCTGGATTCTGGTCCGCACGGCGATCAACGCTCTTCGCCGCAACCTGAGCCGCTCGCTTTTGACCATGCTGGGCATCATCATCGGCGTCGGGGCCGTGATCTCCTCGATGGCCATCGGTGAAGGTGCCCAGGCGGCCGTTCTGAAGCAAATCGAGAGCCTTGGGTCCAACCTGATCATCGTCACGCCGGGCAACGTGGTCAGCGGGGGTGTTTCTTTGGGGAGCGGCTCGCGGACGACTCTCAAGCTCGACGACGCCCAAGCCATCCTCGCGAACGTCGAAGGGGCCGAGGTGGCGCCGGTTTCGCAAACCAACGCCCAGGTCATCGCTGGCGGCTCCAATTGGCAGACTTCGATCACAGGAACCACCCCGGCGTGGCCCTCTGTCGGAAACTGGAGCGTGGCCGAGGGGCGCTTCTTTAGCGACGAAGAGGTCAAGGAGGTCCGCAAGGTGGCGGTTCTGGGAAGCACGGTCGCCGCAAATCTTTTTCAAGGAAAGTCCGCGCTGGGTGCAACCGTCAACATCAAGAACGTCCCCTTTCAAGTGATCGGGGTCATGCTTTCCAAGGGACAGTCGGGCATCGGGCGCGACCAGGACGACTTCGTCGTGGTTCCCATTACAACCCATCAGCAGCGGCTCACTGGGCAGAGCTACGTCAACAGCCTTCAGGTTTCGGCGTCCGACCCCGACTCGGTTGCCGAGGACGTCACAGCTATCGAGCGGCTACTTCGCCTGACTCACCACCTCACCGCGACGGCCCGCGACGACTTCACTGTCCGAAATATCGCCGACGTTCAGCAAGTTCGCATGGCCACCGTCCAAACCCAGTCCGTTCTTCTCGCGGCCATTGCCATCGTGTCGCTGATCGTGGGCGGCATCGGCATCATGAACATCATGCTGGTTTCGGTCACCGAAAGGACGCGCGAGATCGGTTTGCGCATGGCCGTCGGCGCACGGGGAACGGATATCCAGATTCAGTTCCTGATCGAGGCTTTGACCATGGCCTGCGCCGGGGGTGTCATCGGCATTCTCTTGGGCGCCGGGGTGTCGTTGACGGTTTCGTGGGCCAGCCAGTGGCCCACGGTCATCACGGCCTTTTCCGTCATCTTGGGCTTCGCGTCGTCGGCGGCGACTGGGGTTGTCTTTGGGTACTACCCTGCCCTTCGGGCTGCGGCTCTCGATCCGATTGAGGCCCTCCGCTACGAGTGATTCCAGTCTCATCGGAATAGGGAGGCTAGCGCAAGGCCTGTACCGAACCTGGCCTTCTCAGGTCCGCTCTTTGGTGTTACGATTCTGTCAATGAGTGATCCATCGGAGCGCGACGATCCATTCCGGCGGGTTCCCGATCTGTGGAAACGCCTTCTGCAGTCCGGCTTTTTCATCGGCGACACGATCTTGGGCGAAGCCACGCCCAGCCGACTCATGACCAGCCTTGGTTTCCAGTCCTCAGACTTCCTTACCGACAAGTTCATCGAACTGATCCACCCGACGGATCGCGCCACCTTTTCGGCGTTGTGGAACCGGGTGTCCCAGGGGCTCGAGGATGACTTCTACGCCGAATACCGCATTCGAACCAAGAAGGGCGCCTACCGCTGGGTACAGACCTTCTGCTTTGTTTTGGAGCGCCGTCTTGACGGCACGATTGCCCGCTACTTGGGCCTCGACCGCGACATCGGCCTGAAGAAAAAATCGGAAGCCCTGCTTCACGAGAGGTTTCTCGATCTCGAGCGACGCTACCTTATGTCCGAGAGCCTTCGCTTGGCGGGATCGGTGGTCACCGCGTCGCTCGACCTCGACAGCACGATTCCCGTGATTCTTGAACAGGCCAGAACCTTGTTTCCCTTCAAAGGCGCCCGTGTCTGGAGTTTTCTTGAGGAGAAGTTGGAACTCTTGGGGTTCGAGGAGGATCCCGGCACCGACGAACTGTTCAGCCCGTCCACCGGCTCCCTCGTCCACAGGGTTGCCCGAGAACGCACCCCCGTCATCATCGACGATCTTGCCTCCTGGTTAGGTTCGGGCCAACGCGCCAGAGGCGGCGCCTACCGCGCTTCGTGGCTGGGGATTCCCTTGGTTCACCAGGGCGAGCCGCGGGGAGTGATGGAATTCTGGCACGACGAAACCGGCTTCTTTCGCAGCGAGCACGTTTGGCCCGCGATGGCCTTCGCCGACAATGTCGTGATCGGTTTGTTCAACGCTCGCCAGTACCGCGCGACCCAAGAGGCCAGCGAGACCGATACGTTGACAGGTTTGGCAACCCGCCGGCGCATGGAACGCTTGGGGCCCAAGCTCTTTCAGCAGGCCCGCGACCAAGGAGAGGACCTCACGGTCTTCATGATCGATCTGGACAATTTCAAGACGATCAACGACAACCACGGGCATGCCCAAGGCGACAGCGTCCTGCGGCATTTCGCCCAGACGTGTCAGTCGGTCTTGCGCAAAGGCGACTTGATCTGCCGCTACGGGGGCGATGAATTTGTTGCCTTTCTCCCCCAAACGAATTTGGAGCACGCCCTGCAGGTGGCCCGAAGACTCCGTGAACTGTTCAACGAACGGCAGTTTCCGTTCACCGATCACCAGCCATCGCTCAGCCTGGGAATGGCTTCGCTCCTGCAAGGCAACCAGGGCGACGTGACCGAGCTAGTGGCGGCGGCCGATTCAGCTCTCTACAGTGCCAAATCCAAGGGACGCGACCGTATCGAGATCGCCGGCCGCTAAGGTCCCTAGTCTACTCGACGGCCATCACGTCCTTCATCGCCTTGAGGATCTGGGCCTTGGGGAGGGCTCCCATTGTCATCCGAGGATCGCCCGACTTGGGGATGAACAGCAGACTGGGAATACTCTGAATACCGAACGCCGCCGACAGCGACTGTTCTTCGTCTGTATTGATCTTGTAGACCTTCATCTTGCCGGCGTACTCTTCGCCTAAGGCGTCGAGTACGGGCGAAACCATCTTGCAGGGTCCACACCAATCGGCGTAGAAGTCGACAATGGCGGGAAGTTCTCCTTCGTATTTCCATGTCTGGTTGGTTTCGAAGTCGAACACTTTCTTCTTGAATTCTTCTGTCGTCAGTTTCTCGCTCATCGCTCCCCTTCCTTTCTCCTGGGTCAATATCTATGCTTTGCTATATAGAATACAGTAAATGAAAACGGAAGGCAAGTCTCAGCGGACGCCACGAACCATGTGGCGTTTGTTTCCGTAGCCAGGGCAGCGGGTGACCGTGAATCCCGCGTCCCGCAGTCCCCGCTTCACCAGACCGGCCGAGCTGTAGGTGGCCACAGTGGCACCCGGCCTGGTCGTTTGGCCCACCCATTGCAGCAGTTGAAGATCCCAAAGTTCGGGATTCCTATCGGGAGCGAAGCCATCAAGGAACCAGGCGTCGGCGGGTTCGAACGTTGGTCTTTGGGCAGGAAGTTCGCGGGCGTCGCCCACGTAGAGGACAATTTCGCCCCAGGGCCACCTCCAGCGATTCCAGCCGGGCTGCGGATTGTAGACCTCTGCGAGCTTCTGGACCGGCACCACGAGTTCAGGCCAGCGTTCGACGTGAGTCCAAAGGCGTTCCACCGGAAGCGGCGCCCACTCGACGCTTTGGTAGAGCAGACCAGGAGGAGACAGCAGTGCCAACGCGAGGAGGTTGAGTCCCGTGCCGAAACCCAATTCGGCGACGATGAATTCCGAGCGGTCGTTCCACCGCTCGGGCAGGCCGTTTCCCCTCAGAAAAACGTGGCGGGTTTCCGCAAGGCCGTCGTCAGAGGAAAAATAGATGTCAGGGACCGGCAAATCGGGCCTCGAGCGTCTTCAGCCAAAACAGATCGACAGCGCCTTCCCTTCGGTCCACAACCCGCCCGCTGGGGTCAAGGACCACCGTCGTAGGAATCACCGTCACCGCAAAGGCCTTTTGAAGCACCCCGTCGGGATCGGTCAGCTGAGGCCAGGCGATCTTCTGTTTGGAGACAAACCTCAACACGCTCGAGGCCCCTCCCTTTTCCGTTCCCAGCAGGTTGACCCCGAGCACAACGACCCGGCTCCCAAGCGCCTTCTCAAAAAGCTTGAATTCCGGAAGTTCGGCGAGACACGGCGCACACCAGGTTGCCCAGAAATTGACCACGACGACGCGGCCCTTCCAATCGGCCAGGGCGTGGGAACGACCCTCCAGATCGGCAACCAAAGTCTGCAAGGCCGGTCCAGGTTCTGTACCCGCCGGAGGAAAGACCACCGGCAAAAGACCGTTCCCCGCAATTACAAAGACCACCCCAAGCGCCAGCGAAGCCAGCAGCCTCCAGCGGCGGTTTTCGGGGCGCTCCTTGCGGATTTGCCACCACGACATTGCGACTACCGTGGCAAACGCGAAGGCGCCCCCCAAAAGAGCGGGGAGGCCACCATTCATTGAGAACAGCAGTAGCGGGTTATCTAGTACGGCGTCCCATCGGGTCCACAAGGGAGTCAATTTCCACAGAACCAGGGCGAGAATCAAAGCCGTCGAGGTCCTGGCTATCCAGAACTTCCTGACCGAAGGTTCCTTTTCGAGAAGAACGGCCAAAACGACAAAGAGGGCGAAGCCAGCCGCAAGGACTAGCAGCTCTCCAATCATCCCGCCAGGTCCTTGAGATCGTCCTCCGAAAGTACTTTCTCCACATCGAGAAGAATACGGACATCCTCGCCCACCTTCCCGAGACCACTGATATATTGCGCTTGATGACGCTCACGCTTGAAGGTGAGGGGCGCCTCGATGTTCTGGGGAGCAATGTCATTGACTTCGGCTACGGTGTCGCAGATAAATCCCACCGACCGTTCGCCCACCTTCACGATGATGATGCACGTGCGATCGTCGTAGTCGCGCGCCGGCAGCCGGAACCTCAGACGCAAATCCATAACGGGAATCACGCTTCCTCTCAAATTGATCACGCCGCGAATGTAGTCGGGCATGTCCGGCACCTCGGTGATCTTCTGCAGTTCAATAATATTGATGACGTGGGTAATGGGAATTCCGTAAACTTCGGCGCCTAGGTTGAACAGCAGGTACTTGTCCGCCTGAGTATTTTCCCCGTCTTCGTCCCAAAGTTGCTCGTCGGCCATATCGACTCCTCAGTCAGGTTCACGAATTCCCTTCTGGCTCCATTATAGGAGACGGACCCCGAAAATGCGACACTGACCGGAGTTTTTTGGCCTTCGGCGTCCTTGCCGCCGCGAGGGGTTTTCAGTAAGATCTCTACCGGATTCATCAGATACCACAGGAGCCCCGAATGAAGTCCCCGCGTAACTTCGGTCTGGACCATCGTCATCAAGACCCGCAGGTTCGCCGCCAACTGGTCGGCATCCTCAACATGAAACTGGCAGCCCTGGGCCAACCTTCGTGCGACACCCCCGATTTCGACGATCAACCGCTCGAAATGGCTCGCGATCTGATCCGGAATTTTCGAGAAAAGAATCGGCTCCTCGACGACTACCTCCCGCCGGCCGACCAGAGAATTCAGGCCTTCCTCGACGCCTATCTGGCCGATGTCCGTCTGACCAAGGTTCCGCGGCTACCCTCGAACACCCTCGTCCTCGACCGCTACGGCTTGGCCAGAGAACTGTCGCTTCCTCCCGGCGAGGACAAGTTTCAGTCGGGAATTCTGACAAGTTACCGCATTCGCCAGGGCATTCTTCACAACCCGCTCAACGACCGCCGAACCACCAAGGGCGTCTTCCACGTTGCCGAGGGCGGCTTACCGGTTCCGCCGGACAAGAAGGCCGTCCCCAAGGCCGTGTACGCCAAACTCCTTGAGGCTGCGGTTCAGCCTCCTGAAGAACTCTCGTACCTTCCGTTCACCGCAAGCCAGCCAAACCGCGCCAAGGGCTTCGTCAGCCTCCTGTTGCGCCCCCTGGTCAGTCCTGAAGTTTCGGGTTGGATGGCCGAGAAGTCGATGGAGATTCGTTTCTTCGCTCCGGGCACCTTGGTCAGCAACCTCGACTTCGTCGAATCGATTTTTGGAAACGCGGGTGACCCCTACCTGCCAGAGAACGATGCGGGGCTAGACGCTTTGCATTGGACCGGTCACACGGGGTGCATTATCCTCGCCACCCATTTGACAACGCTCAAGAAGAAAGACCTAGGCCTGCCTGCTTGGGCCGACGCCACCGACCGTCAGAAGCGTGACGGCATGGCGTGGAAGGACCCGAACGAGCTCTACAACGACGGCAGCCCCTTCAAGATCTGCGCCCGTGACGAACGGGGAGTCATGGTGACCCTCATCGCCGACAACTACTATGGCTATTCCAAGAAAGAAGTGAAAACGCAGATCAGCTACGCGGCCAACCTGATGGGACTCGTAGAAGAAGAACACGCCGGAGGTGCCCTCGCGTTTCCCCGCTACAACCTGGGCATGAGGTTCTTCCCCGACGCCGAACTGCGCAAGTCCGGACGCACGCTGGCCGACGTGGTCAAGCTGCTTGGCAACGATGTGGAACCCCACCCCGAAGGCTATGCCGTGGACAGGGAGTTCCCTGAAGTCCTCTATATCCCCGAGGATGCGGCCATTGACCTTGAAGAGCAGAAAGTCAGCTGGCACCGCGAGGGCCGTCAGCACTCCATCCGCGTTTTGCCCGGAAGGTTCTACATCCATCCTTCCGGCTACCGCATTCACATGGAAAAACATCCCACCACCACCGCTTGGCGTCTTGTAGGAACCAGCGCCGAAGGGACTCTTTGCCACAAGCCGTGTACGGTTTCCGGTGGAGGAAAGTCGGAGATCAGCAAGTCGATCAGCGA
This sequence comes from uncultured Spirochaetales bacterium, assembly GCA_964475005.1. Taxonomy (GTDB): domain Bacteria; phylum Spirochaetota; class Spirochaetia; order JABEVK01; family JABEVK01; genus JAIFLN01. The sequence continues at coordinate 13,916 of CAYYUZ010000051.1, read as the reverse complement.
CGCCATCCACTTCAGCCCGATCACCATTGGCGACTTCACCAAAGACATGGCTTTGGTCACCCAGATTGTCGAGTACGACTACAGCCGGATCTGGCTGACGCCGACCGAGGGTGCCACAGCCTCGCTCCTTTCGGAGAAGCTTTCGCTCAACGACGTCATCAAACTCCTCTCCCCCTCCTCGAAATACACCGCCGAGCACAACACCTGGCTTGAAGGCCTGCCGAGCCGCATCAAGGCGCTGGTCTTTCTGGTGAAACGCTTCCACGGAACCGACCCCAACCACCTTGGGCATTGGAGCGACCCCTTCTCGGTCGACGTGGTCAACGGCACCTCCGGCAATATCTTCAAGTACCAGAACCGCCCCGTGATGGGCGCCTATCTTCGCATCGGCGTCAGGGATAACGGCGCCAGCTGGACCTACAAACTGCGGCAGGACTTTATGCCGGCGTTCAAGATTCAATGGGAGGACGATATCAGCGCGTCCGTGGTCGTTCCCTCGTCGGCTCTCAAACATCTGAACCCCGACTACCGCCAGCCCAGCGTCAAGTTCACGCAGAACTGTGAGTACCGTTTCTTTCAGCGTCCCGACGAGGCCATCCACCGGGGCTACGACAAGCAAGCGGAACACGACCTGTCGGTCGACGGCAACTTCGTCTCAAACTTCGAGCCTTTTGACAGGGAACGGGCGGTGGATTTTCTCGAAAACGTTGTCGAATTCACCGAGTACACCAAGCCCGTTCAAGACCTCATCACGGGCACCGCGGCTGACGCCAAGACCAAGTATTTTGTGCTTTCCAGCCACCCGCGCGTTGTCGATGGCGCGCCTTCGAAGAATCCACGTTACCTTCAGATGGATCCCAACCATCTGCACCCGCTCGACCGCTACCTGGCCGACACGGGGGTCCGCCTCGCCCGAGGAATTCCCACCGGCCTGCCGGTGTACCATCCGATCAACGCGGTGCTTCCGGGCCGACGCAACAACCCCTCCGACCACAAGGCCGGCATTCGGCCGCTGGCAGTCTACAATCCCCTCCATTACCAGGAACTGCCCGAACTGTTCATGGACTTCATCTGCTCGCTGACCGGAAAGAGTCCTTCGACTACCGGCGCGGGTTCTGAAGGAGCTCTGACCAAGGGCCCGTTCAACGCCTTGGTGCCCACCACCGACCTGAACAACGCCCTGCTGAGTTTCATCCTCACCGGCTACAACGGGTTCTCCAGCGCGGCCGGCCACATTGGCCCCAAGTACCGGGTCGAGCACGACATTTCGCTGGTCATTCCAGAACTGTGGTGCCGCCTGGCCGAGTCAGAACGCGACCCTAAACAAATGATCGCCGACGGCTACCTTGAGAGGGTCACCGATTTCGACTATGAGGGCCGCAAGATCCCCGCCGGCCGGCTTGGCTACAGAATCACCTACGACTTTGCCACGCACTTTTTGGGCCGCCTGTTTGACGATCCGGGGATTGTCTTCAACGAAGAAATCCTGAAGCCAGAGTTGCAGGGCATGGCCGACTTCGCCGACGGCGTTGAAAACATCGTGGAGGCGCAGAAGAAGGCGGCGCTCGAGTACTTTGACGATGGATCGGTCGAGGAGGCCATCCCGCCACTCAAGGCGCTATTGCATATCATGGCGCATGGTCACTGGAACCGAAAAGACGCTTCGGACCCTGAAGTCCGAGCTTTGTTCGACCGTTCGACGGTTCTAGCTTCCGATTGGTACAAGGCGAGGCTTGATCGGTACCAGCACCTGCAGAAGGCCCTCTTTGAACGGCACCGCCACGCGCTCAAGGCCTTCTTGGCGTCACCCCAGCACGTCGAGGAAGCCGAACGCCTCGATCTGGCCGCAGTTTTGAACTCGGTGGATGCCCACTTGAAAGAGCTGGGCACCACAGCCTGGAAACAGGGCCTTGTGGGAACCTTGGGTGCGGACCCTTTGTTCCGGGGATGAGGGTTCTTCGATCTACAGATAACCCTGAACGAAATACACGGCGATCCCAAGGACTTCCCTCAACACCGCCTGCACCGTCGAAAGACTGTTGGGGTCGGGAAAGGCGCTGACTGGCAGTTTCACCGTGTTGATTTGGGTGTCGACAGGCCAGATCGTGAGGGTTCGCCCGCCCGAGGCAAAACCGGCCTTGCGAAAAACGGCCTCCGCTCGGCGCATGTGAACCGCCGAGGTAATCAGAATGACGCTATGAAACCCATGCGACTCAACTAACGGAAGACTTTTGACCGCGTTCTCACGGGTGTTCCTCGAAGCCGCCTCGACAAGCACGGCGCTTGCGGGCACCCCCTGAGCCCTTGCCCAGGCGGCAAGACCCGGAGCCTCGACGGCCTGAGGATCCAAGAGCTCGCCACTGCCGGAAGTGATCAGTAAGGCCTTCACGCGGCCTTCTTTCCACAACGAAACCGCCTCGGTGATCCGTTCGGCCGAGCGGTTGAATTCCCAATGCTCCGGCATTGCCACGGTGGGGTCGCTGAGGCCGCCGAGCACGATGGCGACGTCACTTGAAGCCGGCAAGTGTGTTCGATCAGAACGGGGAATTTCCCACAAATGGGAGACCTTATTCGCCAGCCAGGGAGTCGACAGAAACCACAACAACGCGACGGCCAAGCGAATAGACCATCGCACAAAAGAGTTCTTAATCCAAAAGCTAAGAATAGAGATAAAGAGGAGAATGGCCGGTAAAGGAAACAGAATGAGCGGAATAATCTTTGAAGCAGCGAAAAAATCAGGCATTTTCCTTCCTTTTCTTAAAAGATCGACTAAAGATCCCTTGATGGACACACAACTTTCTTTATAGTTTTTCTTAAGTCTAGAAAAAGGAGATTTCCATGTCAGACGAATCTAAGGGCAAACGACAACGTTCGCCGATCAACGCTGTCAAACTCATCAACCAACTCCGAGAGGAAAAGGGCCTTCCCAAGGTCAGCACAAAACCAAAAACAGTGCGCATCACACCCGAGTTGAAAAAGGAAATTACTCAGCAGGAAATTCTCCGGCTTTTCCCCGAAGCGTTGACAGAGAAACACTACGAGTTCAATGGGGAGCAAGCAAAGAGGCTCGTCAAAGAGGTTGAGTTCCGCCTGGTCAAGATCAAGGCCGGCAAAGAAACTTCCTCCGTCGAAAGCGCACCACGCAAAACCCGCGGCCGCCCGAAATCCAAAGTCTGAAATTCGGCTAAAGCCCGAGTTTCTTTCCGGCTTTGTCAAACCTGGCTTCGAGCTTCTGTTCGCCGCCAGGCCCCGTTTGAAACCTTAAAATGAAGGCCCCTGAAGCGTCTTCGGTGGGCTTCTCGTCGATGCCAAAGTGGCTTTCCTCAGCCTGATTTCCATACTTGTCGTAGGTCCACTGATAGATGGCGACGCCCTGCGTGTCCTCCTTGATCTGCGCCAAGATTCCAAGATTGGTCTGCTTCACCCGCATGCCGGCATCGTTGTAAGTCCAAACGTAGGTAGCCACTCCAAGAGGATTCTCCTTGAGCGCGCCGCTATGGCCAAAATGGTGCATCCGAACCATATTCCCGCCGGTATCGTATTCCCAACGGATCGCGGCCAAGCCATCACGGTTGTCGACAGGCTGGTTGCTGCCGCCAATGTAGGATTCTTCTGTAACCAAACCTTGGGCATTGAATTGGCGTTTGGTAATAGGAACGCCGTTGGCGTCGTTGGCCGCTTCTTGTTCCTGATTCCAGGTCTTGTGTTCGATTTCGTTGCCGTCGGCGTCGTAGGTCGACCTGGTCACCGCAATGCCGGCGACATCGTCCTTGAGCAGGTAGCGTTCCTCCCCGTCCTTCTGTGCTGGGGTCAAGCCGTCGAAGTAGGGGTTGAGGGCAAGACCGTAAGTTCTCACCTCGCGCTCGTTGGTCTGGTCGTACCAGATTTCCCGCTTCACGGCCACGCCTCGGTCGTCGAGCACCAGCTGCCCGTCAACTCCAAGGTTCTTTATCCGGACGTAGTGGAGGACTTCGTTGTACGACCGGACGTAGTGAGCCACCCCCAAGTGGTCGGGTACAGGCCGGCCGTCGGCGTCCCAGAAGGCCTGCTCAAGGACCCTTCCGCGGTTGTCGTAGGTCCAGGTGATTCGTCCGACGCCGTCGTAGTCTGCGGCTGGGCGGCCGGCCTTGTTCAATCGGACCTCGGCCACGGGGTTGCCGTCGGCGTCGTAGGTCCATTGGTAGCCTCCCACGCCGTTGAAGCCTTCCATGGGTCCCCCGCGCGAGTTCAGGCAGGTTGCGGACTTCCGGTTTCCGGAAGCATCGTAGGAGAAGGCCACCTCCCAGACACCGTTAAGGTCGGCGGTACGGTTCCCGCCCTTGTCGAGCCTCAGCGAACGAATGCGACGCCCCTGGGCGTCCGGCACCCAAAGGTAGGCGCTGACTCCTGCGCGGTCGGCCTTCAGGTTGCCGGCCAAATCGTACTGGAACAGGCTAATGTAAAAACCGTCATCGTTCTTTTTGAGCCGCTCCTTGGCGATTCCATCGGGGCCGGCGACAGGCGAACCGCGTGAATTGAGCCAAGTTCTTACTTCAAAATCGCCGTCCTGCACGATTTGAATCTTCGAGGCTCCGAAAACGGGATCAGGCATGTTCCGGCCCCGCCGGTAGTAGGAGACCTCGGCCAGGCGGCCAGCGGCGTCCAACTCGACCGCGTAGACATCGCTGGCCTTTAGATCTTTTTCGGTTGCGGGAAACCGACCAACGAACCGGTTTGCCCCGTCCAATTGGACCTTCTCAAAGTACCGCGTCTCCGCGGATGAAGGCACAAGCGGCAAAAGAACAAAAAGGAGGAACAAGGCAAGGGAGTGTTTTCGTTTCTTCATGGTTGTGGCCTCCACGGTAGGCGATGGGGACGCCCCGGTCAAGATGACCGACCCCCTTGGCGGACCAGGCTTCCATCGATACTCTTGCCGGTGACAAGGAAGGCCACTATGGAACCCATCGACCTGCGCAGCGATACCGTCACCAAGCCAACCCCCGGCATGCGCCGTGCCATGGCAGAAGCCCCTGTCGGTGATGACGTCTACGGCGAAGACCCCAGTGTCAACAAGCTGCAGGACCACGTGGCGGCCGTCTTAGGCAAAGAAGCCGGTCTCTTCGTCCCTAGCGGCTCCATGGGCAACCTGATTGCCTTGTTTCTTCAGGCCGGCCGCGGAGGCGAAGTCTTGGCCCACGAGCTGAGCCACATCATTCACTACGAATTGGCTTCAGGAGCGGCTCTTGCCGGCTGTCAGATCGTTCCCATCCCCGGGGAACGAGGGGTGCTCACGCCCCAAGTCGCCGAGCGGTTTGTACGCGGTTCGGGGTACTCCAACGCCCGCACCAAACTTGTCGAGATTGAAAATACTGGAAACTTGGCCGGTGGTTCGTGCTACCGGGGCGACGAACTGAAGGCGCTTCGGCAGTGGGCCGCTTCGCGTTCCCTGCCCGTTCACATGGACGGTGCCCGCCTCTGGAACGCGGCGATCGCCCAAGGCGTGGAGCCTGCCAGCTTGGCAGCTTTCGCCGACACAGTCATGGTTTGTTTTTCCAAAGGCCTGGGCGCGCCCGTGGGAAGTGTGCTGGCGGGGAGCAAGGACTTCATTGCCGAAGCCCTGAGAGTCCGCAAAATGCTGGGGGGCGGTATGCGTCAAGCAGGAATTCTGGCCGCAGGAGCCCTCTACGCCCTGGAGCATCATCTAGCGCCCCTGGCTGAGGACCACAAGCACGCCAGGAAACTGGCCGAAAGCCTCGAGGCATCAAACTGGGCGAAAGTTCCAGTCAAACCCGAAACCAACATTCTGTTCGCCGAAACCCCAGGACGCAACGCCGCCACGGTCGCCGAACTGCTGTCGGGCCGAGGCGTCCGTTGCAGCGCGTTGTCGTCCGACCGCATCCGGTTCGTCACTCATCTCGACGTGACCAGCGACCAAACCGACAAGGCCTGCGAGATTTTGAGGACCTTGTTCTAGCGATTGTAAATCCTCAGAACGCCGTCTTGCTTTCCCGACGATTTGTGTTAGAATTCCATCAGGGAGGTTCAATGAAACAAAACCAAGAGAGCGGTACACCGCCTAATAACGGACCGTCATTCCTGACGGTGAGCCCCTCCGGCGTCCACTAAGGGCCGGGTGCAACAAAAAGTGCACGGGGCACAAAAAGCCCGGATCAAGGATATGACGTAGGAAATTGCAGCCGCCTGGACGACCAGGCGGCTTTTTTTTGCCTCGCACTTTTCCTTGGGTCAGTTGGGGGGAACGTAGACCCCGGTAATCGATCGGGCGATACGGCTGGCCACCTGACGGGCGCCCGGAAAGTTGCGGGCGGTTGGTCCCACCCTGAGAGCCGACGCCAACCCCATCAAATAGAGCGGCAATCCGGGCCACCGGCAGTCTTCCTCGAGAACGGGCAGGCCTTCCAGAATTTGCAGGGGGTGTTCTGCCCACAGACCAGCGAAAAGCACGTGAGTCTTTAGGTCCATCTTGTTGCCTGTACAGAGCCAGACTCGATCGGCGGTCAGGCTTTGTCCCCAACCGCAATCGGCCTGCCACTGACTGCCTTGACGGACCAGAGCCTTGATGAGGCACCCAGGATGCTGTTTGAGCTGCCCACTGCGCTTGTAAGGGGCAAGGAAACCCCGGATCTCCTCCGTCATCGCGCCGCCACCCCGTGCCGTCGCCACCATCTTGCGGCGTTTGCGCCATTGAGTCTCCCTGTGAAACCCGGTCATGTACTTGGGGCCGATCCAGCCCGGAGCCGCATCGAAGAGTTTGTAGTTGACGGCTCTCCTCGAAACCAGATCCACGTTCCATCCGCGCTTGAGGGCGCCCAACACCAAGTGCCCGGCCGTCAGTCCGCCCCCCACCACAAGAATCCTTCCCGGACCGGGTTCCAGAACCCCCAAATCGACCTCTTCGGAGTGAACCAGATGAGGAGGGTCCGAAGGAGGTGCCCACGACGGCCATACCCGCTCACCTCCGCCCAAGGCCGCCACGACGGATCGAGCGGTCACAATCTCGCCGTTGTCAAGGCGAAGTCGCAGACCTTCGGTCACCGGCTCCAGAGCTTCCACACGGTGGGGTTTCACCAGCGACTCGACGTCAAAACGCTTCACAACATCGGCAAGGAATTCGCGGAACAGACGTGTGCCCGGCAAATAGTAGGGGGGGAAGAACTCGTCAAAGCGGCCCTTGGCGAAGCGCCGCAAGGCGAGCGGGTCAGGGTCGGGATGATGGACAGACGACGAGCGCAGATGAACAATCTCCTGGCCCTCCATCTGCCGATTCCAGCGGGTCACCCACTGGCCAGACGGATCGAACACTTGCACCTCAGACCGCAACGAAGGGTCTGCTTTGAGGAGAAAGGCCAACGCCGCCAAATTGTGGGGACCACTACCGATGAACGCGATCATGCCGACGGAGGTTGTTCCTTGACAAAGAATTGCATCAACTGCACGAAGGAGTACAGTTGTTTGTACGTGGCCGTCATCCATTCCTTGAGCACTTTGTCGGTGCTCAATTCCAGGGCCTTCCAGTTGAGCACGAGTTCGTGTTTCGGCTTGCCGTAGTCGTCCATGGCCATCTTCAAGTGCTTTCCAATCACGATGAAATGCGTCGAGGCTTCAATGATCAGCGCTCTCGCCGAGGCGTTGATTTCTTTCAGCTGCTGCTTAAGCGCGGTCTGCGCGTTGATGTCCTTGTCGACTCGAGTCAGGAGCACCTTCAACTTGGTTCCCCGCTCGGCGTCCTCCGCCAGAGTCTCGTCAAAAACGGTCAGCCTGTCGGACACTTCCATCAGTTGATGGAACGACTCCGACATGGGTGCTGCCAGTGAGTTACTGACCCACTGCCCCTTCACCAACAACAGATTCACCATGTCGCGGATGTCGCGCTTGTAGTAATCCAGGAGAAAGGCCTTCAGGTAGTTGACGGATTCCACGTAGGAGAACCCGCCCATCCGCTTCTTCTGGAACGCCAAGTTCGCCTTTTCGGTGTAGTTCTTGGTGCGGCTGATCCCCGTGGTTCCGAACACAGTTTGCACGAGGGAATTGACCCTGTCGAGTTTGCGCTCTTGGTTGATCTTGGTGAGAGTCGACTCAACCAGGTTGCGAAGGTTGGTCAGAAACGGGTCAACGATGCGCTCGTTGGGGACGAAAACTTTGGGTTGGTAGGCCGGATCTTGCGACAAATACTGCACCAATTGCAACAAGATCCCCGAACGCCGAAGCGCCGAAAGGTTCGTCACCATCTTCTTCCAGTTGGCCCTCGATAGAACGTCGATCCCTTTGTACGCCTTGAGAATGTCGAACAGCGACTCCCAGTCACCCTCGGAACTGACTCCCCCTGAAACCGTCAGAAAGTCCTTGAGGTCATCGACAACGTACTCGCCGTTGATGGCCTCCCACCGCGGCAAGTACGTGAAGTCATTTTCCGGAAGCATCGAATCGAACTTCTTCAACATGAAGTAGAAGTTGAACTCGACGAAATCCATGAAGACGAGGAACAGATTGTAACGGGCATCGATCTTCTTTTGGGTCTCGAGCTCCAAGACCGCAGAAAACTCCGCGAAGGCCTCGCGCACCTGAAGGGCCAGCGCGTCGGGAGGCATGGACTTGGCCAGTTCCCTGATCGCCTCTTCCTTGAGCTGCTCCTGCAGAGCCAGCTGGGGGGCTCCCAGGTACTGTTCAATAAAGATCATCTTCAACGCGTTGGAGGCCGAGGCGTTGTCGAGGAGGGTTCGTGTGGCGCCAACCACCGCGTACATTTCGTGAAACGCCTTTGCTAGGCCTGTGTCGACCAAGTCACCGGACGCGACAAAATAGCGACCTTTGGATTTTTTGAGGCTAGTTTTGAGCTCTTTCAGAAGAATCTTGCGCTCACGGTCCGGGTCGGGTTCCATGCCCAACATGGTGAGAATCCGATTCAGAAGGCTGACCGGAACGTCTGACTGAAGCTTTCCTTTGGGGCCGGAAGAGGCAGGACGGGCGGGGGTTTGGGCCATGGGTTTCTCTCCAAACAATATCGTTGACGCGAGCGCGGCTGTCAATTGACAAGGAAAGGCCCGACCGGGTATCACAAATCATGCACCCCATCGCCGAGGATCTGAACCAACGCTTGGCCGCCACCGTGGTTGGCCGGACTCTTTCCCGTTTTGGCCAAAGGATTTACTTCCCTAAAGGTATTGTCGCTCAGTCGGCCGAGGCGAAAAAGTCAGCGACGACTTTCGACGCCACCGTGGGTGTGGCGCTGGGCGACGGCGAGCCCATGATCCTCCCGACCATTCAGGACAATCTGCCCAGACTCTCCCCTTCCGAAGCGATTGATTACGCCCCTACCGGAGGTGACAATCGGTTGAGGGCGCTGTGGAAAGAGGAGATGCTTCGCAAGAATCCCGGCATCCTCGAGAGCAAAATCTCGCTTCCCGCCGTTGTTCCAGGCATCACTTCGGGAATCTCCCTTGCCGCCGATCTTTTTGTCAACGAAGGCGACGGCGTTGTCTTCGCCGACCTCTGTTGGGACAACTACCCTTTGATTTTTGAAACCAGAGCCCAAGCCAACTGCGTCACCTTCCCACCGTTTACTGCCCACGGTGGCCTCAATGTGAAGGGGATGGCCGAGGCCCTGAGTAAGGCGGCCCACAACGGCAAAGTCGTTCTCGTGCTGAATTTTCCCCACAACCCCACGGGCTACACTCCCAGCGGCGACGAAGCCAAGGCTCTGGTTGCCGAACTGGTTCGGTTGGCCTCGTCCGGACTCAACATCGTGGTGATTTGCGATGACGCGTACTTCGGTCTCTTCTATGAAGAGGACGTCTACCGCCAGTCGATCTTCACCCTGCTGTATAACGCGCACGAAAACCTTTTGGCCGTCAAAGTCGATGGGGCCACTAAAGAAGACTACGTGTGGGGCTTTCGTGTGGGATTTATGACCTTCGGTGCGTTTGGGCTTACCGAAGATCAATTCGACGCCATCAACCAGAAGGTTCTCGGAACAATACGAACCACCATCTCAAGCTCAAGCCGGGTCGGACAGACCCTCCTCTACCGGGAACTGTCGAGTTTGGTTTATCACGGCATCAAAGAGAAGTACGCCAAGGTCCTCGAAGAGCGGTTCAAGACTGTCAAGAAGATCCTTGAAACCCGCGAAACGGGAAAGAGCCTTCGTCCGCTTCCCTTCAATTCCGGGTACTTCATGACGTTTGAGCTGACGCGAGGGTCGAGCGAAGAACTGCGGCGTCATCTGTTGAAGACCGAGGGAATCGGGACCATCGCTCTGAACGAGAAATACCTGCGAATAGCCTATTCTTCAGTGGACAACCGCGATCTAAAAGCCCTCTTTGGCACCATTTTTCAGGTGGCGGACCAGTTGTTCGGAGCCTGAACGTGATGGCGCCTCGACTCGTGTTGGCAGCCGTGCTCCTGCCGCTATTAACCGCGTGCGATCAGTCGGTGACCCGAGCCTCGACACTGTGGACAAACGTTCCCGAGATGGCTTCGTACGTCGAAAAGTTCAACGCCTCCCAACGCGATTGGCAGGTGCTTGTCGAGTACAAGGAAGACGTCAGCGGCGCGTTGACGTCGCCAGGGAAAAAGGCTGACCTGGTTGTCGCCAGGGGCTTGGCCTCGAACGCGGTGAAAGACACCCTGGTTCCGCTCGACTTTCTGTTTGACGGCGGCAATCTTGCCAGGACTTCCTTCTACAAGGGAATTTTGGACGCGGGGCAGCAAAGCGACCGTTTCAAGCTGCTTCCGGTTTCGTTCGACCTTCCTGTGCTCGTTTTCTCCAAGAAGCAACTTTCTGACTTGCCTGGATTGTCGCTCGACCTCGATGCCCTGAGGGCTTTGAACTCGGGGTTTCCCGTCGATCCCACGCAGAAGCCACCCCGCAAAATGGCGTTTTCGCCCCGCTGGCAAGCCTTCGGACTGACCGTTCTCCATCTGAAGGGAGCGGCGTTTCGAGAAAGCTTTCAAGGTGGGTTGACCTGGAATTCAGAGAGACTTAGCGAAGGTCTGGGTCTGATCCAGTCTTGGCCTTCGCCGGGTTGGGACCAGGTGACCGAATTTCAACGAAAATACATGCAAGCCGACCTTGTTCCGCCGTTGGTGGCCAACAGGATTCAGTTCTTTCCTTCGACGCTGGCGAGTTTTCTGTCCCGACCATGGAATGAACGGAGGGATCTCGACTTCCGTTTCGTCGACCAAGGCGGATTGACAGCGGCGACCGACAACACAGTTTGGACGGGAATCCCCTCCAGTTCGCTCACCAGAGGGGCCGCAGAAAGGTTCTTGGTCTGGTTCTTTCAAACTGAAACTCAGAAGAAGCTGATCCTCCTGTCCCGGTCCGAAGACGATCGCGCTTTCGGTCTGGCGCGAGGTCTGTCGGCGTTGGTTGTCCCCAACGGGTCGGCGCTGACGGTGGCTTGGCCCGATCTGGCTGGACGCCTGCCAGGCGCGGAGCAAGTCTTGTTCTGGGGTGACCTTCCGGCCGACTGGTCGGTGTTGAAGGCGTCGGTACTGCGTCCTTGGCTCGAGACACCATCGGCGAACGGGGTTTCGTTGCAATCGGGTCTCGACAAACACCGTCTCGAAGCGACACGCAACTAGACTTCCCGTTCAACCTTGACACCCCGGAAAACTGGACCTATCCTGGTGAACATAATATAGCTCCAATGGAGGTTCTCTTATGGCTGAGGTTATCCTCAAAAATATCACCAAGGTGTATGATGGTGACGTGAAGGCTGTTGACAATGTCAACATCCATATCGAAGACAAAGAGTTCTGCGTCTTCGTCGGTCCGTCCGGTTGCGGCAAGTCCACCACCCTGCGCATGATCGCCGGGCTCGAAGACATTTCGGGCGGCGAACTTTTGATCGACGGAAAGCTTGTCAACGACGTCGCTCCCAAAGACCGAGACATTGCAATGGTGTTTCAGAATTACGCTCTCTATCCCCACATGAGCGTGTTTGAAAACATGGCCTTTGGTCTCCGTATTCGAAAGTATCCCCAGGCCGAGATCCAGAATCGCGTCAAGGAAGCTGCGGCCATTCTTGACATCGAAGCCCTGCTTCAACGAAAGCCTAAGGCCTTGTCCGGTGGACAGCGCCAGCGTGTGGCGGTTGGCCGCGCCATCGTCCGCAAGCCCAAGGTCTTCCTGTTCGACGAACCCTTGTCCAACCTCGACGCCAAGCTTCGCGTTCAAATGCGAGCCGAGATTTCGGCTCTCCACACACGCCTCCAATCGACCATGATCTACGTCACGCACGACCAAGTCGAAGCCATGACCATGGCCGACAAGATCGTTGTCTTGAAAGACGGCCTTATTCAACAGATCGGAACACCGCTGGGCATGTACAATCACCCGATCAACCGCTTCGTCGCTGGCTTCATCGGATCGCCTCCCATGAACATCATGACAGTCACCGTAGAGGAAAAGGGCGGCAAGATCGTCATCAATGAAGGGTCGTTCTCACTCCCCGTCGAAGGTGCCCAAGGTGAAGCGCTCAAGGCTTACGTGGGCAAGCAGGTTCTGTTTGGTGTCCGCCCAGAAGATCTGCAACTTGTCGCGGGTGGAGCGCAAAAAAACACGATCTCCGCGAACGTCGAGGTTGTGGAACCCTTGGGAGCCGACATTCACCTGTATGTCGGAACCGCGAACCACCAGCTCATCGCCGCTGTCGAGCCGCATAACCAGTTCAAAGTGGGTGATGAGGTTCACTTCCTTCCCGACTTGGCCAAGGTTCATTTCTTCGATGGAGAGACTGAGAAGTCGATCTTCTTCAACGAAGAGGCGTCCAAGAGCTTGTAGAGTCGTCCGCTAGGCACCGAAGCCGCTCCCCCGGGAGCGGCTTTTTTTTCGAGTTCCGCTTGCAACGAAGGGTTCAAGGAAGGTCATGCCAGAACAGGAACCTAGGTCACAGGATGCGTTCAAGTTCGGCGAGTTGAGAGAACGCTCGCTACACAAACAACTCAAAGCTCTCTATCGGCCCGACGACGGCGAAGCCGAATGGCCGGTTGCCGGTTCCGTCGCCGACCTCTGGTCGCCCACGGCCGGCGTGATTGAAATCCAGACACGGACTCTTGGCAAGCTACGCACCAAGATCACCGGCTACTTGGCAGCGGGTTTGACTGTGACGGTCGTTCACCCCCTGGCGGCTCACCGGACCATCGTGACGTGGAATGCCGAGAAGACGGAAGTGCTCTCCCGCCGAAAGTCTCCAAAAACCGAACGGGTTGAGGCTGCGTTCCGAGAAATTGGTGCTCTGTGGGAGTTTCTGCTAAACCCCAAGTTCCGGCTGATCTTGGCCATGGTAAGAGAGACGGAACACCGATGCGCCGACGGCAAAGGGAGCTGGCGTCGCCAGGGCAAGTCGAAGATTGACCGGGTCTTGGACGGTGAGTTCGAGGAACGCCTGCTCAAAGGGATACAAGACTATGCCTCCCTGATTCCTCAAAATTGGCAAGAGCCCGGTACGTCTAGGGAAATGGGCGAGATTCTTTCACTCGGCACTGGTGAAATTCAGGCGCTTGTGTCGTGCCTGAAGAAGATAGGCGTCTTGGAAGTGTGCGGCAAACGTGGCCGTGCCGACCTCCTTCGTCGCGTGGCCTTGAGTTCATAGCGTCGCGAGGAAGGGTTCTGGCAAAGCCGAAGGCGAGCGGAGAACCGGAGCGTGCTGGAAGCACGTGAGGATTCGACGGAGCCTGAGGCGCCGCCAGAATCCTCCGCACCAACGGCATCGAATTTGGTTCTGAGCGTCGCGAGGAAGGGTTCTGGCAAAGCCGAAGGCGAGCGGAGAACCGGAGCGTGCTGGAAGCACGTGAGGATTCGACGGAGCCTGAGGCGCCGCCAGAATCCTCCGCACCAACGGCATCGAATTTGGTTCTGAGCGTCGCGAGGAAGGGTTCTGGCAAAGCCGAAGGCGAGCGGAGAACCGGAGCGT
>CAYYUZ010000050.1:23007-24559 GCA_964475005.1 uncultured Spirochaetales bacterium | reverse complement strand
AGCTTTTGAAGGAATGGGCCCGCCCCGACTTGGTCGCGCTCTTTCAGGGGCAGCCGAGAGAGATTCTCGGACGAATTTCCAACAGGGCCAACTACCGTATCAGCCTTCTCGACGCGCGGGGAATTCTTGTTCAGGACACACATCTGACACCAGGAATCTTCCAAGACAAGGAGGAGAACCACGACCTGGACCTAGCAAGGCAGACCGGCGAGGGCTGGAGCTCGAGCTACTCGAAGGTGCTCGACAAACCCCTCCTTACCTACGCCCTCGCGTTTCACGAGAATGGACCTCTGCTGGGCTTCATCCGGATAGCCACACCCGTGGATGGGCTCAACGAAACCCTTGACGGCCTGTTCATCTTCTTCCTTTCGCTGAGCTTCGGTGCGCTGGCCATCGTCTTCTTTATGGCGTGGCTTTACAGCCGCGCTTTCAGCCGCAATATGGGAACCCTGATCCGAAATGCCGGGGCGTTCGCCAGGGGCGAGCCCTACGAAAAGGTCTACGTCGACCGCCCCAGGGAACTGAGGCTGCTTTCGCTGGGACTCAACAGGCTCTACGACCAGCTCGAAGACCGAATATCGACGGTGAACAGCCAGAGGGACGAACTCGCCGCCATCCTTTCGGGCATGGTCGAATCGGTGATCGTCCTTGACAATCAGCTCAGGATCAAGACCATGAACCCTGCGGCCCGGTCTCTGTTTCCCTTTGAACGCGATCCTGTAGGAACCAGCCTCATCGAGGTCTGCCGGCACTCGGCTCTCGACGAGTTTGCCCGTCTCCTGCTGACCGAGGACCCTCAATCACCGCGCACGGAAATCGTTCTCCGCGATCTGGAGACCACCCTTCAGCTGCAGGGAGCCGCGCTCAAGAACGAGGCCGGCCGCCGCTGGGGAGTTGTCTTGGTCATGATCGACATCACAACGCTCAAGCGCCTTGAGGCCATGAGGCGGGACTTCGTGTCCAATGTGAGCCACGAACTCAAGACGCCCATCACGAATATTCTTGGCTACGTCGAAACGCTTTCCGACGGCGCCATCGACGATCCCAACAGGGCCAGACCGTTCCTGGAAACCATCTTCCGGCACGCCGACCGCCTGAACCTGATCATCGACGACCTTTTGATCCTTACCCGGCTCGAGAACAGTCCGCCCCAAGAGGGAGAAGAACGGGAAGTTGACCTCACCGAGTTGGTCCCCGGGGCCCTGTCGGTTTTGGAAGAAAAGGCTCGCACACGAAAGGTCGGCCTTCAGCTGTCCCTGCCGCCGTCTCCTGTGACCGCATCGGCGTACCCTCTTCTGCTCCAACAGGCTCTGGTGAATCTTGTCGACAACGCCGTCAAATTCTCGCCCCAGGGAAGCCGAGTCCTGATTACCCTCCGCGCTGACGAAGAAGGAGTCGAGATTGGCGTTGACGATGAGGGCCCAGGGATTCCTGAGGCTGAGCAGTCAAGGATCTTTGAGCGGTTCTACAGGACCGAAAAGGGCCGGACGACACCGGGAACTGGCCTTGGTTTGGCGATCGTGAAGCATGTGCTCCACCTCCACCGCGGAAC
>CAYYUZ010000050.1:0-22907 GCA_964475005.1 uncultured Spirochaetales bacterium | reverse complement strand
GCAGTTCGATTTCCAGGTAGTCGGCGGGAGGCAACCCCCTGTTCTCGGGCCCGGGCGAGGCAACGTTCTTGACGGTCACCGCAAGCGTGCCCTGCGAACACCCGAAGGCCTGTTTGGCGTTGAGGATAAGGTTCTCAAAGACCTGTCGGAGCTGGGGCTCGTTGGCCAAAGCGGACCACGGTGCTGCGGGCGTCTCCAGACGCCAGACGACGCCGCTGTCCCCAAGAACGGCCTTCAGTGCTTGGGGGAGCCATTGGACGACGGCTACCGACGCCCTTGGAGGTTCGGCGCTGCGGGAAAGCGCCATCAGCTGCTGAGTGAGCGCCCTAGCCTTCTGAAAGGGCCCGAGCGCCAAGTCGAGGTACTCGGCCACTTGTTCGGCCTGTCCAGGATTCATCCTGGCCAGCTGGATGAAGCCAAAGACACCGGTCATCACATTGTTGAAGTCATGGGCGATTCCTCCGGCCAGAAGCCCCACCGTTTCCAATTGTTCTGATTGCCGGAGCCTGTCTTCCAGACGCTGATGCTCCCCGGCCTCCCGGCCCAGCCGCCGAATCAAGACAGGAAGGAGCTCCCATTCCGGACGCGAAACAACGTCGCGCGCTCCCAGGGGCAGCCACTCGGTCGCGGCACGAGGGTTTTCGGCCAAGACAACAACTTCGAGCGACGGGCACTGCGCCTTCACGAGTTCGATGACCTTGTCGACGCCAAGAGCTTCCAGCCGCTCGCTCGCGAGCACCACAGCCCAGGGTTGCGCAAGAGCCCGGGTGAGCGCGTCTCGGTCAGACACCCGTTCTAGGCGGCAAACCAGACCTTCCGATTCCAACAAGACGACAAGGCGCGCCTGCTCTTCAGCGCTCCCAACGAGAAGCACACTCCAAGGAACATCCAAACAACGGCCTCCACCCTAAAGTGTGGTCGACACGATGGCTTGGGGCAAGGGGATGGGGCGATGTTCCGTGGAATCTAGAACCCAGTCCGGAAAGATCTGAAGACCTGCCGCAAGAAGGTCCGAGGCTCTGGGAAATTTCTTGTACGGAGGACTGAGCAGTTGCCTCCAGCGGCGCGCGCCCGGAAAACCGGCAAACAGATCGGTCATGTGACGGTAAATCTTGTGGGGAGAAACGCCGCGGGCCTCCCAGGAATCAAAGTACGGCATCAGTGAGGTGATCACGGACCGCCGCGTGATGTGGGGCAAGGGATCACCGAAAACCGCCCTCTCGGCCACAGTCATAAAGTACGGGTCTTCGTAGGCGGCTCGCCCGACCATAACGCCGTCGACGAGCGCGTACTGGGAAACAAGTGCCTCGAGAGTCCTGAATCCGCCGTTGATCTCGATCGTCAATTCCGGAAACTCACGCTTAAGCCGATGGACCTCTTCGTACCGCAGCGGAGGAATCTCCCGGTTCTGTCGAGGGTCCAAACCCTCGAGAATGGCGATTCGCGCGTGCACAATCAGCCTGTCGGCCCCCGCCCGCACACACGCTTGCACAAACTCGGCCATATGGTTGTAGTCTTCTCTCCAAACGCCGTGGCCTCGGATACCGATCCGGTGCTTGACGGTCACGGGCTTCGCTGTACTGTCTTTCATCGCCTTCACCAAGTCGGTGACCAGCGAAGGTTCGGCCATCAAACAGGCACCAAAATGCGCATCCTGAACCTTATCCGAGGGACAGCCGCAGTTCAGGTTGTACTCGTCGTAGGGCCAAGCCTCGGCCTTCTTTACAGAGGCCTCCACCGCGTGGGCGTCATCGCCGGCAATCTGAAGGGCCAAAGGCTTTTCGCTAGGATCAAAATCGAGAATGTGCTCGGAATTTCCCCTGAGGACAGCCCCTGTGGTGTGCATCTCGGTGTAGAACAGGCTCCGGGGAGCCAGCTTTCGGAGAAAGACCCGAAAATGGCGGTCGGTCCAGTCGACCATTGGGGCAACAGACAACAGGGGAGAAATGGTCTATTCCCGTGGAGGCCGAGGCTTATTCACAGCCTCGTTGACCCTTAGTCGGCGTCCTTCAAATTCCTTGCCGTCGAGGTCGGTGATCGCCTGGGAGGCTCCGTCTTCGGTGGCCATTTCGACGAACGCGAAGCCTCGGGGTTGTTGGGTCTCACGATCGCTGACGATGGTCACTCCGGCGACGTCCCCGTACCGTGAAAATAGGCCCTGCAGGCCCTCTGCGGTGGTCCTGTAGTTCAGGTTCCCAACGTAAATCTTCTTGCCCATGATTCATCCTTGACATTAGGTCTGCGGTATTTTATTCAGAGAAAGGCCGGTCCGTCAACGGTTTACGGCTAGAAGAACGAGGTCTGTCCTCCGGGATTGAGCTGCTTCAAACAGGCTCCAAAGACCTCTTGGCAGACCCGGGCATCGTCGACGGCCCGGTGGGCTTCCAGTGAACGGACGCCTAGATCGGCGGCGAGGCTTTGAAGCTTGTAGTTGGGCCTTCCCGGAAAGGCCTTTTGCGCCATGACCTTGGTGTCAACGTAGTCGTTCGCAAGAAGCCCCAGCCCCAAGCGCCCCATGGCGCTCCTGATGAATCCCAGATCGAAACTCGCGTTATGCGCCACAAGAACGGCCCCTCGAATGTAGTCGAGGAACTCGGGAAGCACTTCGCGTACAGTCGGTTTTCCCGCAAGCATATCGTCGGTGATGCCGTTGACCGCCATGGCACCGGGCGGCATAGGCATTTCCGGGTCGACCAGCTTGCCGAAGCGCGATACTTCCCGGCCATCGACAAATTTGACGGCCCCGATTTCCACGATGCGGTCAAGTTGAGGCGAAAGTCCTGTGGTCTCCAAATCAAAGGCCACAAACGCCAGGTCGGGATTTTGCAGCAGGTCGTAGTCCTGTCTCTCCCGCATCAGGAAATCATCCCGTCGAGCGCCGCGTTGATCGACGAAACCTTGGCGTCCACCTGCGCCTTGGCGAGTGCCAGGGGCAGACCCTTCTCGGCGCAGCAAGAGGCGTAAAACTTGATCTTGGGTTCAGTTCCCGAGGGACGGACCGTCACCGTGGACCCGTCTTCGAGCACAAACTGGACGACATCGCTGGAAGGCAGGTCGATGTCCTTCGTCACCCGGCCGTCCTGCCAAGTCGTTCCGTTCTGGTAGTCTAGAAACTGAGCCAGAGCGAGAGAGCCGATCTTCTGGGGCGGTTGGGAACGCAGTTCAGCCATAAACGCCTTCATGGTTGCCAGTCCCGCCTGTCCCTTGAACGTCTTGCTGATCAGGATTTCCTTGAAGAATCCGTACTTTTCGTAGAGCCCGTTGAGAGCCTCCATAACCGAGCGTCCCTGGCTTAGGTGCCAGAGGGCCATTTCGATGGTGATCGCTGCGGTGCCGACCGCGTCTTTGTCCCTCACCGCGTCACCGAAAAGGAATCCGTAACTTTCTTCCCCGCCAAACACGTACTTCCAGCCCTCGCCGCCTTCCTCAAAGAGCCGGATTTTTTCCCCGATGTACTTGAACCCTGTGAGCACCCTTTCGGTTCGGGCACCGTAGTCGTGCGCGATCAGGTGGTGAAGTCGCGTCGTCACAATGGTGTTGATGAAGACAGGTTTGGCAGGCAATTTGCCCAGGGCCTGGAGGCTTGAAAAAATGTAGTCGGTCAAGAGAGCTCCGAGCTGGTTGCCGTTCAGGAGCACCCAGCCGCCCTTCCAAGGGACCCCGATCCCGATTCTGTCGGCATCGGGGTCTGTGCCAAGGAGCAGGTCGGCCTTTTCGTTGGCGGCTTGGTCGATGGCCAGTTGCATAGCCGAGTGTTCTTCGGGATTCGGGGATGGTACCGTTGGAAAATTTCCGTCGGGTACCGACTGACTGGCCACGAGGCTCAGGTTGATCCCCAAGTCTTTCATAATTCGGGGAAGCACGGTGACTCCGGTACCGTGGAGCGGAGTGTAGACCACTTTGACTTTCGAGGCCTGGGTTTTGAACAGTTCGGGCCGGATGGCCTGTGCCTTGACCATTTGGCAGTACGGGCCGTCAATTTCCTCGTCAATCTCGACGAGAAGGCCTTGCGCCAGGGCATCGGCTCTCGACATCGTCTTGAAAACTCCGGCCACCTTTCTGACCTCGTCTATGATTCCCAGGTCGTTGGGAGGAAGCACCTGCGCGCCATCGGACCAGTACACCTTGTAACCGTTGTATTCGGCCGGGTTATGGCTGGCGGTGACGACAATGCCTGTCGTCGTCTTCAACCTTCTCACCGCAAACGAAAGAACCGGCGTCGGACGCAGAGCCTTGAACAAGTAGGTCTTGATTCCGTTGGCCGCCAAAACCAAGGCAGCTTCCAACGCGAAGAGGTCGGAGTAGTTGCGGCAATCGTGGGCGATCACCGCCGAGGGTGCTGCCCCAGACGCCTTGAGGACATAGGCGGCCAAGCCTTGGGTCGCCGACCTGACGACGAAAGGATTCATCCGGTTGGTTCCTCCGCCAATCATCCCCCGCAGACCGCCGGTTCCAAAGCTCAACGACGTATAGAAGCGTTCGTTCAGCTCGGCCCAGTTTCCCGACTTCAACAGTTCTTCCACTTCGGTCCGGAACACCGGATGAACTTCCCTGGCCAGGTAGGCCTGAGCCGCTTGTTTTAATTCGTCGTTGGTCATCCCGCTACACCCCTTTTTTACGCGTCAATCCGCTCTTCCAACCACTCCCCAAAGGCCTCCGGCGACGAAAACACGTCGGCAGCTCCGGCTTGACGCAACTCCTGCTCCCCTCGAAAGCCCCACGCCGCGCCGCAGGGCACCACCCGTCCCCTCTTGGCTGTTTCCATATCGACATCGGAATCACCCAGGTAAGCGCAGCAGGAGGGGTCTACACCCCAGTCTGCGAGCATTTCCAACAGTGACTCCGGGTCGGGCTTGTGCGCTTTGCCCGGCCGGGAGCCCAAGACTGTGCGAAAGGCGACGCCGGGAAACAGAGTTGAAACAATGGTTTGAGTCATTCCGTTGTCTTTGTTTGACAGAACACCCAGCGGGATCCGCCCGTTCAAGCGCCCCAGCAGGGAACTTACGCCGTCGTAGGCCCTGGTTTGCACCACGGGCCTGGCGCGGTAGGCCTCCAGCAGTTCTTGGAACACCATTTCAAACTCTTCGGGAGAAAAAGGTTGGCCCGCACTGGCGGTTTCTAGCAGCCGCCTTAGCCCCCAGCCAACCATGACGTTGTAGTCCTCCAGGGGGTGACTTTCCCGCCCGTGCACTTCCAGGGTGGAATTGACGGCATACGCTATGTCGGCCAGGCTGTCGACCAAAGTCCCATCGAGGTCGAAGACGACGGCGTCAATTCTCGGCGCCGCCTTTATCTTTTCCATAGTTTCTGATAACAGGGATTCGGAGGAATGGCAAGCCGTGGCAAAAAAAACAAGGGACAGACACGGCGCCGCGGCTTTTGACCGGCATTTTGCTGTTCTTTACGGGGAACGCTGGCCTGCTCTGAGGCAGGCGCTTCTAGCCCCCAGCCGCCCTGAGGCGCACCTTGAAGGGCTTGTCGAACCCTACTACCTTGACAGAGCCTCCGTCGAGGCCGCAGTCACACTTGGTGTCCGGTCCGGTGACCACGTCCTTGACCTGTGCGCAGCGCCCGGCGGAAAAACTCTCGTGCTGGCTTTGGCGTTGAAGGGAACGGGAAGGTTGGTCAGCAATGACCGAAGCGCCGACCGCCGGGGTCGCCTCAAACGGGTGGTGGAAGACCACCTTCCCCCTGGTTTCCGCGAGAACATCTCGATCACCGGGCACGACGCCACGGTTTGGGGTCTTTACGAAAAAAGTGTTTACGACAGGATTCTTCTCGACGCTCCGTGCTCAAGCGAGCGTCATCTGCTCCACAACCCCGCCTACCTAGCTCAGTGGTCACCAGGCAGAACCAAGTCTTTGGCTCAGCAGTCTCTGGCCATGCTCTGCGCCGCGCTTGAGGCGCTCAAACCTGGTGGCCAGTTGCTGTACAGCACCTGTTCGATCAGTCCCGAGGAGAATGAAAAAGTTCTGGTCCGCTTTGCCGCAAAGCGTCCCGACTCGTGGACCTTGATTAAGCAGAGGCTAGTTCTACCCGACGACACCGGAGAAGGGCCCCTCTTTTGGGCGCTGCTCCAGAAGAACACCTAGACGTATTCTTTTAGCTCGCGGACCATCTTCAGGCTCCGCAACTTCGTGATAGCTTTCTCCTGAATCTGCCTGACGCGTTCCCGGGTTATCCCCAGCATCTTGCCCGTCTCTTCGAGGGTCAGGGGGCCTTCCCCCGCAAGACCGAACCTCAGTTGGAGGATTCGCATTTCACGTTCGCTCAGCTGATGTAGAACTGTGCCCAACGTATCCTGCAAAGTGAGGCTGAACACGTTCTCAAACGGCTCCTGCACATTCTCGTCTCGAATCAGGTCAGACAAACGGGTAACGCTCTCCTCATCGACGGTGCCGTCCAGCGACGCTGTGTCCTGACTGATCTTGAGGATTTCCTTGATCTTGTCTTCGGAAAGGTTCATATAGTCGGCCAATTCTTCGTTGGAAGGATCGCGGCCCAATTCTTGAGTCAGGTGTTTGGCGACAAAATAGCACTTCTTGATTGTATTGAGCATATGGATGGGAATCCGGATCACCCGGCCCTTGTCGGCAAGGCTCTTGATGATCGCCTGACGAATCCACCAGGTTCCGTAAGTCGAGAAGCGACACCCTTTGGTGTAATCAAATCGCTCCACCGCTTCAATCAGCCCGATGTTCCCTTCGTCTATCAAGTCGAGAAGAGAAAGCCCACGGTGCTGATATTTCTTGGCGATCGAAACGACAAGCCTCAAGTTGGCGTTGATCATACGGTTCTTCAACGCCAGGAGCAGGGTTTCTTTCTGTCTCAAAGGCGCCCGGACTTCGGCCGCCAGAGTCTGAATATCCGCCCCGCCCAAAAGGAGGCGCATTTCGGCCTTGGCGTTCTGAATCTTCTCGCCGATCTCCTGTTCCTGACCCACGGTCAACAGAGAAAACCTAGAAATCTGTTTCAGGTACATGGCCAATGGATCGCTTTCACCCGCATCAAGCGGCGAACTGTCGACCTCGTGAAACCTCAAGTATCGGTCTTCGGATTCCATCACGTTCTCATGAATTCTCATGGACCACCCCACTCGCACTCTTAACTCTAGGCCGCCGAAGTCTAGGAGTCAAGTTTTTGGAGATCTTTTCACCGTTTTGTTGCAAAAACGTCGAGAGGCTCGTTTTGACGAAACGAAAAGAACGACAATTTCTGCGATGGCCTGGGTGAGGTGGTACCCAGAACCTGTCCCTTGCTGACCGACTGACCAAAATCCACATTGGAGGTTTCGAAGTTCCCATAGGCGAAAACAGACTTGTCCGAAGCCTGGACCAGAAGAACCCGCCCAACCCCTCGGAACTCTCCCTGGTAGACCACGGTTCCCTCGCTGACCGACCTGAAAGGTTCCCCAGCTGTCGCGAAAGTCACCGATTTGAGTTTGTCGCCCTCGGCGTGAGGCACTTTGCCCACGGGCCAAAAGCCGCCGGAATCGGTTGTTTTGCCTTTGACCGCGGGAATGAAGACAGTTTGTCCCGACTTCAGGACCGTCGGACTCGAAAGCCCGTTAAAGGTCAGGAATTCCGTCTGATCAACGCCCCAGAGTCGGCACAGAGAGTACACGGTGTCGCCGGACTTGACCACGTACCTGTCGGGAATGGTGACATGGTCGCCAGCCTTGAGCTGGTCCCAGTCCTGCCCGGGGTTGGCCCGGACAAGAAGCTCCGAAGGCACCTTTTCCTTTTGGGAGATACTGGCGGAGGAATCGCCCTTCTGGACTTGGTAGTCTTCAGCCAGCGTCGGCCACGATACCAAAATTGCAAAAAAAAGAAGGCTGATGACCTTGGGGATCATGCCTTCTATTTCGGACGAAAACATCCGCAAACTTGAATTGGAAAAGGTCTGAGTCAATGGAAGAAGCCCCTCGCTCTGCTCACCTTTTACATTTCGGTTGGGAAATGGCAGATTCGAACTGCCGACCTCTTGCATGTCAAGCAAGCGCTCTAACCAACTGAGCTAATTCCCCAGGCAACGAAACACTATAGGAATCGCCCAAAACTGTCAAGCTGGAGGTTGGTCACTGGAGCGAGCTGACGACCCGTTCGAGTACCTTGGCTCTGTCCAGCGGCTTGACGATGTAGTTCTTCGCCCCCAACAGAAGCGACTGCTTCACCAAGTCCTGCTTACCCAGGGCGCTGATCATGACGACCTTGGCATTCTTGTCAAACTCCATGATCTTCTCAAGCGCTGTGACTCCATCCATCTTGGGCATCGTGATGTCCATGGTGACCAGGTCTACGTTGGGGAACAATTCTTTATACTTCTCAACACCCTGCTCGCCGTCGGCAGCGGTACCCACGACTTCAAAACCCTCGCTGGTGAGAATCTGACCGATCTGCTTGGTGACGAACATCGAGTCATCGACGACGAGAACCCGGTAGGCCCCACCGTCGGCTCGTTTCCCGTCGGGTTCTTTCTGGTTGATACTCGGAAAATCGACTTTTGTCTTCATGGCTAACCTCAGGACCGTTCCCGGACCGCAACGTTGATTTCGATGCTGCCGTGCGGAGTATCCATGGGGACGATCAAGGCTTCGACTTCCTGGTCGCTGATTTCCATGTTGTCCCCGGTGATCAAAGCCGGCGGCGTCAGGTCGAATTTGAACCCCAATTCGTGCAGCTTCGTGACGGCCTGAGCGGTAATCATATTGGCCAGCTCGCTGATGGTCGCCTTTACCAAATCGTCGATTTCTGTGAGCTCTTCCATGTTCATCACCGAAGCGATCTTCATTGCGGTCTGCTTGTTCATGTCAAAGAGGACGCGGCCTTCGACTTCGCCGGCCAAACCTACGATAGCGGCAACACCCATGACAGGTTTGGTTGCTGACTTCAGAAAAAGATTCCCCCGCTTCACATCGGTCGCCAGGACTTCGGTCAGAACGTTGTACGCTGCTTCGACGAAAGGATTGATGTACTCGACTCGCATGGTAACTCCTATGACAGCGGCGATGCGCTAGATCTTCTGATAAACCGACCAGGTCTCGTTGCCGACTGACTTCCACTCACTGTTTTCCAACCGCTCGTGGTCACCCAGGAGGAGGTACCCCCCCGGCCGGACCTTCTCGGAAATCTCTGTCAGCAGTTTGTCTTGGTCGGTGGGCTTCAAGTACGAAATCACATCGCGAATGACAACCAAATGAACTTCCGAAAGAGGATTCAGGTGGTTGAGGTCGTGAAATTCAAAGATAATCTTGGCCTTGATGTCCGAGTTGAACTGGAGACCGTTCTTCGACTGGACCGTGAAGCCTTTCCAAGAAGGGTCAACTTCCTCATCGTCGAGGATGAGGCTCGGCGCCGTCGAAATGCTCAGCAAATCGTTGTCGCTGGCCCAGATCTTGTAGTTTTTGTCGGTGAACTGCGATTGAAGCACCATCGCCAAACTGTACGCCTCGTACCCGCGGCCGCAACCGGGGTTCCAGACGACCAGCGAATTGGAAGACCCGAAGGAGATCAATTTGGCGAAAGCGGTGACGGCTTCGGCTGTCCAAAGGCGGCCGCTGTGACGCGAGGTAAAGGTCGAAAGAAACTCCTCGGCCTCGTCTTTCTGAGTCAGCTGGAAGTCGAGATTCCTGTCTTTTCGTGACTTCTTCCATTCCTGGAGGCGGGCCGAAACCCATTCCCGGTTAAGCGCAGAAAGGTGAAATTGGCCGAAGGCGGCAAGCGTCTCGCCCACAAACTGAAGATCGAGAGGCAGGTCGTCGGTGCGCGAGCTCACCACCTCTGGAATCGCCGAGGCGCCTGTCGAAGCTCCGTCTTCCGAAGACTCCGAGGTGTCCTCCTCGGGTTCGCCAAAAATCCTGTCAACATCGAGGATGATGTACAGGCGGCCTGCATTCTCGACAACACCGCTGATGTATTTGACGTTGATGTCCCCAAAGATGGGGTGAGGGGCTTGAATCGACTCCGAAGCAAAGCCCACAACTTTCTCAATGGTGTCGACCACAATGCCCAAGACCAGGGCTTCCATCCGCAAGATGATGATGTTTTCCTGGCTCTCTTTTTCTTTGGATTCGGCGGGAAGGTTGAACATCGTGCGCAGGTCAATGATTGGGATGATGTCTCCGCGGAGATTGTCAACACCACGCACGTAAACGGGAGTATTGGGGACCTTGGTGAAGTTGCCCGCCTTGCGAATCTCCTTCACCTTGAGGATGTCGATGCCGTAATCCTTGCCAGCCAGGGTAAACGAGATCATCTTGAAATCGATCTTCGTAAGACGCTCGGTTTCCTTGGGGCTTTTGGCCAGTTCGGTGTTTGTGGTGCTCATGGCGACTTCCTATCGAGTGCGGCTTTCACGGCGCTGGCGCTCGGCCCTCTCGTTGCGCATACCCAGATCCAGCAATTGACTGACGTCGATGATGAGGCTGACCCGGCCATCGCCAAGAATGGTGGCTCCCGCGATACCAGGTGAGGCTGTATAGCGGTCCTTCAACGGTTTGATGACCACGTCTTCTTCTCCGATCAGCGAGTCGACGATCAGTCCCATCTTCTTGTCGCCGCTGCCGACAACGACCACGTAGTGGTAGCCTGTGACCTCGTCAGAAGGAATACCGAACAGCCGGTTGAGACGGAGGAGGGAGATGACATCCTTGCGGACATTGAAGACCTCGTAGTTGTCGATGATCTTGATTTCCGAAGGCTTGATCCGGTGGCTGTCGACCACGGACGTGATAGGAATAGCGTACACTTCGTTTCCGACACGGACTAAGAGACCTTGGATGATGGCCAGAGTCAGCGGCAAGCGGATGGTGTACTTGGTTCCCTTGCCCTTCTCAGACCAAATGCTCACGTTCCCGTTGAGCTTCTCGACCTGTTTGCGGACAACATCAAGACCTACACCGCGGCCCGAGATGTTGGTGATGGACGCCGCGGTGGAAAACCCGGGCTCGAAAATC
The DNA here is from genome assembly GCA_964475005.1 of uncultured Spirochaetales bacterium. Taxonomy (GTDB): domain Bacteria; phylum Spirochaetota; class Spirochaetia; order JABEVK01; family JABEVK01; genus JAIFLN01. The sequence goes on along the minus strand of CAYYUZ010000050.1, from coordinate 11,953 downwards.
AAATTGAAGGCCTCGACGTCACTGAGCACCTTGCTTGGATGTATCAGTCCCTTGTCGATGGCTTTTTTCTTGACAGCTTCGACGTCGATGCCATTGCCGTCATCACCGATCTCGATGATGATCATGTTGCCCTCGTTGCGGGCTGCCATGACCACACGGCCTTCTTCTGCTTTGCCCGAGGCGGCACGCTTGTCCGGCGATTCAATCCCGTGGTCGATGGCGTTTCGGACGCAATGGATCAGCGGATCGAGGAGATCTTCAATAACCGACTTGTCGAGTTCAGTGTCCTCCCCCTCAATGACAAGATTGATCTTCTTGTTGAGGGTTTTGGACAGGTCGCGTACCAAGCGGGGAAACCGGCTGAAAATCTGAGCGATGGGCACCATGCGGATGCGAAGCACGCCTTCGTGCAGTTCTCCGATAATTCTTCCAAGGTTCTGATAGGTTCCACGGAATACTCCGACCGTCGATTTCAGGCGGGCTTCGATAGGGTCGAACGAGTTGAACAGCTTGGCGAACTCCTCGTTGATCTCTTTCTTGAGGTCTTTGACAGCCTTGCCGCGCTGAAGTTCTTCGACGTACTGAGGGAACCTGTCGAACAGCTCCTTGAGGCTGTCCTTGTAGGCAAGGCTCGTGGACTGGAGATCGCCAAGGATTTCACCGAAATGACTTGAAACCTGGTTGAAGGTGGCCTTGTTGATGACCGTCTCGCTGACAAGATTCAAAAGGTTGTCGATGCGTTTGGAATCGACACGGAGAATGGAGCCCGAGGTTGAGGAGATCGATTTCTTGTGTTCGTTTTCGCGTTTGTCCAGGATCTTCTCCATGGACTCTTCCTCGGCGGCAGGTTCTGCCGTTTCGTTGACCCCCTCAGAAACCGGAGCAGGGGCATGGACAGTTTTGGCGGATTGAGGAACCTTCGGCTTGGCGTCGGAGCCTTCCTCCCCCAGTTCGTGAATCTCCACGGACACGGTCACTTCACGGATGGCGCACTTCTGGCGCACGAATTCAAGATCATGGTTCAGCAGACAGAAGTAATCGACGACGGGCCAAAAGGTGTCCTCGTAGAGCTTGTCGAATTCAGGGACGGTTTTAAGAACCGTTCCCAGGGCCTTGAGAGCGGCAAAAACCTGGATACCGCCCACGGAGTTCATCGGGTTGGCTTCGTCAAAAGCGACCGAAACCCTGTAAACTTTTTCGCCGGAAGCGGCTTCTTTGAGCTCTAGGACTTCGTACTCGGTGAGTCCTTTGGCTGCGGCGCCTGAGGGCGCTTTGGCTTTGGCGGCAACCTTGGGAACCGGCGTGGGCGCCGGAGCCTTGGCGGTCGTCTTGGAAGAGCCCGGGATAAAACTTTTGAGTCTGTCTTTCAGAGACTGGGTATCGAGGTCGTAGACCCTTCCGGCCAGCCGTTCTTCAAGCATGGCTTTAACCACGTCAACAGCTTGAAGGAGCGCATCGACCAAGGGGCCGGAAAGGGGAACGGCTCCGCTCCGGATTTCATCGAGGGTGTCCTCGACAACATGAGTAAATTCCGACAGTTCAAACATCTGAACCGTTGCCGCCCCGCCTTTCAACGTGTGCGCCGCTCGGAAAATCTCATCGACGGCGTCCTTGTTGTTCGGGTCATTCTCAAGAACGAGGACGTTCTGCTCCAAGGCATCGACTTGGCCCTGGGCTTCGGCGAAGAAGTCCTTGAGCAACTCTTCATTGTTTGGATCCAGGTAATCACTCATAGCAATTTCAAGATTCATACAGAACCAAAGTTAAGTCAAGGCCGATTTTTTTCGGTTTTCGCCTTCCAGAAGAGAGAAAATACGTTAAGATACAAACGGGAGTTGCGAATGATGCGAACGCGTCTTTGGTGTCTCTTTTTTTTCATCTCCGCCGCTTCTACCTTTGGAATTGACGTCGAAGTCTCATCGCGGTTTGACAACCTTTATTGGAATTCAACCAGGAGAGACGACGCTTCCGGCCGGACGTTTTCGGCGAGCGACCTCTTTTGGACCCTGCAGGGATCGGTGACCCAGGAACTGGCAGACGGACTCCTTTTTAAGGGAGGTGTCGAGAACGATCCCATCCTGCGATGGAGGGCCTACAGCCAGTTAGGTTTCAGTCTTGAGGGGTTTTCGCTGAAATTTGCCCCTTTTCTCGGGGTATTCAACTCGACTCAGAAGTGGTTCAGCCCAGGAATGGACGCGTCGGTACAGTACACTTGGCCTGGGTTTGTATTCGTCCGCGGCGGATTCCTGACGACCTTCGCGCCGATCTCGAAGACCGGAGACTATTACCTGAGCGCGCTCAATGCCGCCGTCGGGGTCCAGGTTCCCAATGGGATCATCACCTTCAACGTGGAAGACAAGTCGGCGACGTTCAGGGTGATGGACGGCCTGACTACCATCGATGAATCCACCAAATACTGGCTGGACACAGAAATGTTCATCAAAAACTTCCCTCTCCGATGGGCCATCCTCAGCGGATACCAGATCACCAACCGAAGCTACGTCACCAATTCCGAAGACACTACTCCTGTTTATTCTATCCTTGTCGGCGCCCGCTTTTCCTGGGACTTCTCGGCCGACACAACGGCCTTCGTCCAAATGGAGTCTTCGTTCTTCAACACCGGACTGGGCTCAACCAACATGAACTTGGCTTCCACGGCGCTGATCTACGATGCTGTAGCCGGGGTGCGCTACCATTTGTGAGGAGGAACCGATTACGGGTGCGAACCTGAGCTTCGACCAATTGGTGACCTACCTCAAAAACCACGATGACTATCTCATTCTCAGTCATGCTGACCCCGACGGCGATGCAGTGGGAAGCGAACTGGGGCTGCTGTGGGTTCTTCGAACCGCGGGCAAGAAGGCGTTCATTCTCAATTCCGACGCCTGCCCGGCAAAGTTGCGGGTCTTCGACCCGGACGGTGACCTCCACAGCCTCGAAGACGGCGACCCGATTCCCACAGACCTTCACCTCAAGACGCTGCTGTTGGTAGACACGTCGGATTTTCACCACACAAAGCGGGCCAAAGAACTCCTTTTGCCGTTTGGACGAGAGGTCGTTATCATCGACCACCACACACCTCCGGCTCAGCTTCCGTGCCTTGCCTACATCGACGACACGGCCGCGGCGTCGAGCCAGATCGTCTTCTTGATTGCGGAGGCGATGGAGCTGAAACTCGACCTGACCTGCGCAAACGCCATCTTCATGGGTATCGTTTACGACACAGGGTCGTTCATTTACCCCAAGACCACGCCAACCACGTTCTACGCCGCGCTCAAACTGGTCGAGCTGGGAGTCAGTCCCAAAGAGATCCATTCGGCTCTTTTTGAGACGATCGAACCGGCGAGGATGCGCCTGCTGGCGCTCGTCCAGTCGTCACTCCGACTGGTTCATGACGACAGAACGGCTATTCAGACCCTTACCCACGCGATGATGAAGGAGACAGGGGCCGCGGTCGAAGACGCCGAAAATTTCATCAACTATCCGCTCAAATGCACGACGGTTTCTGTTTCGATCTTTCTGAAGGAAAGCAAACCCGGAGTTTTCCGGTGTTCTCTGCGGTCCAAGGGAGCCGTCGACGTCTCAGGGCTCGCCCAAGCCCACGGCGGGGGCGGACACAGAACGGCATCGGGGTTTCCCTGCCCCAACCTCCCCCTTGCGGAGCTTGAAGCCCTTTTACTACAATCGGTCCTCGAGCTTTATTCCAAGGATTGAATCACTTGAACCGCTTGTCCCTTCTATTTATTGCGTTGACCGGGCTACTGTTTTCCTGTTCCCCGTCCGCGCCGGCTCCCACGCCCGTTTCTGGTGCCGCGCCAGGGGCCCGGGCCCCAACCGAGGAAGCCCTTGCGGCTCCCCGGATTCCCGTCAACCCAGAACGCAAAGTCCTGCAAACCCTTGTCGCCAGCTTGGACCAGGACCCCGCTGAGGAACAAGTGCTTGTTCTTCAGAACCGGACCAACCTCAGCTTGCCGGTGACAATTCAAGTTGCCGACTACGACCAGGCCAGAAAGACCTACTATCTCGCCTGGGAGGGCACCGCGTTGGCCAGCGCGTCCTCTCCGGTCAGACTGACTCTCGACGACCTGATTGGAGACCATCAGCAGGAGATTCTGGTTCAGGGCATAGACGAGACGGGACATCCCTGTCTCGATGTTCTGAGGCTCCTTCCCACCTCGGGAAACCTGGGGCTGTCGTACCGAACGATCTTCGCCAAGGTTTCGCGGGGCACCATCCGAATCGATCATCCTATCCGCCCCGAATCGTACTCGTCGGGCCAGAACTCCAACCTCAGCGATGCTATCGTAATCGATGAACCCGACCCGGCCTCCAAGGACCCCTCAAGCATGATCAGGACGACTTACAGTTGGCTCTTCCAGAAGGGGGAGTACGTGCCGGCGACGGTAGAACATTACCAGCGAGAAGTCATTGGTGACGCGACTCTCGACAAAGTCTACTCCGGAGACACGCCGGCCTTTGAAGAATTCATCAGTGGGCCCTGGGTCAAAGTGATTCCGGACAAGACGGGACTTCTTGTCTTGTACTTCAACCCGGTGACGCGCGAAATCACCTTCGCCACGCCGAGAACTCAAGAAGTCTACCGCTGGGACGCCAGTTCCCGGACCAGCCGGGGATCGTTGTATCTCATGGGAAGCAACTCCCTGATCGACCTGATCAAACTTCAGATGAGCCTGTCGGCCACGGCGTCCGATTCGCTGGAGGTGAACTCTCAGGACAACCCGACCTGGAACGGGGCGTACAAGAGACTGGGTCCTTCGGCGGCGCTGGCGCTAGCGCGTCATGGGACGAGGGCTCTTGTGCAACAGAAACCTCCCGTTGGCCTCTACAAAAATGACAAAGGTGACGAGTTCGACTTTCAGGCCCCAGAAATACGGCTCAAATGGGGAGGCGTTTCTATGGTCGGTTCGGTGGCAGTGTACCCGCTCGACGGGGTGACTGTGCTTCAAATCAAGGTTCCAGGCCGTCCAGGAAGCACAGGGATTTCTCGATCCTATTCGGTAGTCGCCAAAGAGGAAAGCAGCACAAGCCGCGTCGTCAGAACGCTGCGCCTCCAGGGAGGAATGCTGACTTCCAAGGGCTGGGTTTCAGACCAGTCTGACCCGCTCCGGCTGGAACAGGTCGAGGGCACGGCCGCCAATGCGCTTCAATAAATTTCATGGCAGCGCGGTCAGCCCTTGGGACTCGAGACGGGCGCGGTCGGCCTTCGCCTGCCGGCTGATCACGTAGACCGCGTGCAACTTGACCCCGGTGGCCGTGATCTTGACCTCGGTAAACGGAACCCAGCCTTTTTCCCGCAGCATGTTGATCAGAGTCAGGGCATGCCCCCAATCCCTAAATGCGCCAACCTGAAGGCGAACGGATTCTTGAACCTTGACCCCGTAGGCTTCGGTTGGATTGGTCAGAAGGCTCCAGTCTCCTTCGAGAACCCACGCTTGCGGGCCTGTAAGTTTCTGACCCAGGACCTCCGCAGATCCGCCCTTCTTGGCTCCCGCGAAGATCCGCTGCTCTTCTGACAGCAAGGCTCCGGTGGGGGGCGCTTTCGGCCAAGCCTTGGCGTAGTCATCGGCGGCTTTGACGGCCTCTGGCCATCGTCCCTGAAGCCGGAGGAGCCTCAAGTGGACCAGGGTCCCGGCGGCGGACGCGGTCGCGTTCTTGGCGGAAAGCAGCCGAGTCCCTAAGTCCCAAGCGTCCTCGCCGTACCCCAGGTCGATAGAAAGGTTCGCGGCTTTTGAGACGACCCGGATCGTCAGAAGCTGGGCGGTGGCCTCGTCTTGAACCAGCGAGGGTTCGGTGGCCAGCGCTACCCGGTACTGGTCGAGGGCTTCGCCCAGACGACCATCAAGTTCCATCTGAAGAGCTTCACGGACCACGGGCGGAAGGTCGGAGGAATACGCAGAACCCGGAACAGAGGCCAGGCAGAACAGCCAAAGGAAGATTCTCATGCTCGCCAAGGACGGTGGGGTCAGGTCCGGCGCGACTTGAGAACCCGGTAAATGGCCCACGCCCCTGCGGCGATCATGCCAATACCCCCCAAGGTCAGAAGACCGCTGGCGATGAACTTGATCGGTTCGAGGGCGGAAGCGGCAATGACCACGCCGGCGACGATGCCCAGCATGCCGGTCAGGGCGGATTTGGGCTTCTGAAACAGGTACCAGCTCCCCGCCAAGACGGCGCCGCCGATCACCAAAGCAGGCAGAAAGGCCAGGTGGGCAATGAAGCTGGATACCGCCAGCACCACGACCCCTCCCGCGATTCCTCCCGCTCCAAACGCGATCTTCCCTCGGTTTTCGGGTTTCATCAAATCACTCATATCCACTCCTCTAGTGTCGAAAACTACGCTGACCGGTGAAGACCATGGCCGCATCGGCTTCGTTGCAGGCCTGAATCACCTCGAAATCTCGGACAGACCCCCCGGGTTGGACCACGGCGGTAACTCCCTCCTTCAGACCGACGTCGACACCATCACGGAAGGGAAAGAAGGCATCGCTGACCATGACAGACCCCGGAATACCGCCCCGCAGAGATCGAACCTCTTGTTCAAGATCAGCCTGCACTGTGGCATCGGTCAAGGCGTTGAAAGGAGTTTTGAAGCGGTCCCACGCCAAACGGTCGGCGAGTTTCCGGTAGGCCTTGTCTCGGGCAATCTCGGCGACTCCGACGCGGTCCTGTTCTCCGGTTCCGATACCGACGGTGACGCCGCCTTTCACGTAAAGGACTGAATTGCTTGTAACGCCGGCCTCGACAAGCCATCCGAACAGCAGGTCCTCGAGTTCCTGGGGCGTTGGCTGCCGATTGACCCGGTATTCGGCGCCCTTGTAAACCGTGGCGGCTGGCAGAAAGTCATTGACCGTTCGCGCTTGCGGCACAAACGACCACTGGGCTACGACGCCTCCGTCGATGAGGCTCTTGAAATCGACAACCCGGGCACCAACGTAGGTTTCCAGGCGGCCAATGTCCTGAATCTGGAGGACGCGGATGTTTGGTTTGGTTTTGAAGAGGTCGACCACGCCGGGACCAAAGTCAGGAGCCACCACCACTTCGACGTAGCTCTCAAGGATCTGCCGGGCAGTTTCGGTGTCGAGGGTCCGGTTGACGACCACACAGCCGCCGAAGGCGGCGACTCTGTCGGCAAAATACGCCTTGTGGTAGGCCTCGAACAGCGTGGAGCCCACGGCCACACCGCAGGGATTATTGTGCTTGATGATGACGACGCAGGGTTTGCCTGTAAAGTACCTCAGGATGTTCAGACCAGCATCGGCGTCGGTGAGGTTGGTCTTGCCTGGGTGTTTCCCTGACTGGAGAAGTTCGACCGCGCTGGCTAGAGGCCGACCGGCGTCGAGAGCAACCACGTCGCCGAGTTGAAGGTTGCCTCCCGTGAGCTTGTAGAGAGCGGCCTCTTGGTCGGGGTTTTCACCGTAGCGCAACCCCCGCCTCTCGCCCTCCACCTCCCACTCGACTCGTTGATAGCTCAAGGTCTGCCGCTTACTGCCTTCCTCGCCAAAGAAGCTGATTTCCATTCTGGGGGGGAAGTTGTCTTTGTTGATGGTCTTGTAGGCGTCAGAAAGTTTTGGAGCGGCCATCAACGCGCTCCTGTCTGATAAACACCCAGGCTATCGGTTTGGGCCAACAGGAACCCGGCGATCGCCGTGTCGTAGGCGGCGGTGTGGGCAAACGACTTCTTGGCAAAGGCCAGGCGGGTCGCGAGCGTCGTGCCGTTTCCGCTCTTCAGTTCTTCCAGAAGAGCCGGGTAGTCCGCCGGGTCGCAAACCGAGGCCACGCGCAAGAAGTTCTTGGCCGAAGCCCTCAGCATGCACGGACCGCCGATGTCAATATGAGCCCGGGCATCCTCGAGGGTGACGCCAGGCTGGGCAATGGTCTGGGTGAATGGGTAAAGGTTGACGACCACAAGATCAAACTCGATGCAGGCGGTTCGTTTCAGGTCCTGGCGGTGCGCGTCGTTGTAGGTCTCGCTCAGCAGTCCCATGTAGATCTTGAAGTCGAGCGTCTTGACCAAGCCTCCCTGCATCTCGGGTTGGCCCGTGTAGTCGGCCACCGACTTGAGGTACAGGGCAGCTCGGTCGCCTAAAAGCGATTCAAGGTGGGCGAAGGTTCCCCCCGTCGAGTAGAACCTCACGGCGGGGTTGACAGCAATCAGGCCCTCGACAAGCGGAGCCAAGCCAGACTTGTCAGAAACGCTTAAGAGAACATTTTTCACTTTAATCCGGTCGTCGACCCGGGAAACGCGGTTGAGAGCCATCAGTTCCTCCTCGTATCGTTGTCTAGAAAGGGAATTTCACATCGTGTTTCAGGCAGGCGGCTTGCACGGTGTTGCTGAGCAACATCGTTATCGTCATCGGGCCGACACCACCCGGCACAGGGGTGACGAACGACGCTTTTTCAGCTATGGCCTGGTAGTCGGTGTCGCCCACCAAGGCAAATCCAGACGCTTTCGTGGGATCCGCTACCCGGTTGACGCCGACATCAATGACACAGCAGCCGGTTTTGACCATCTCGGCGGTGATCATCTTGGGGCGGCCGGCGGCAGCAATGACGATATCCGCCCTCAAAGTGTGCGCGGCCAAATCGCGAGTCCTGGTATGGCAGACCGTCACTGTGCAGTGATAGGGCGCCTGCATCAGCATAAGCGCCAAAGGTTTGCCTACGATGTTCGAACGTCCGACAATGACCACCTCGGCTCCAGCGAGCGGCACCCCTGTCTTTTCAAGAATCTTAAGGACGCCGTGAGGCGTGCACGGAAGAAACCCTCGGGCACCCAGGACCATTTTCCCCACGGAGACTGGGTGAAAACCATCAACGTCCTTCGCGGGATCAATGGCAACGATGACCAGGTCGGAGCGAATGTGGGGGGGAAGTGGAAGCTGAACCAAGATTCCATGGACTTCGGGGTCGGCGTTGAGGCGGGCGATCAGCGCCAGAAGTTCTTCTTCCGACGTCGAAACCGGCAAACGCAGGGTCTGACCCCGCATCCCTAGCTCCTTAGAGGCTTTCTCTTTTCCGGTAACGTAGCTGACACTGGCGGGGTCGTCTCCCAGCAAGACGACCGTGAGTCCCGGCACCACGCCGCGGTCGGCCAAGGCCGAAAGGGGGCGAAGCAAAGACTGACGAATTTCTTGCGACAGGAGCTTTCCGCTGATGACCGTAGCTGGCATGTAACGTCTCCCTTGACGACGTGTTCTTTATACTGGAAAACAGGCTCTGGCGGAAGGCCCGGAAGTCCAGGTGGTCTTGTCTTTTTTCCAAAATTGACCACAATGTGATGACTTTCATACGAGGTTTCCCATGAAAAGACTCCTTCCCGCGCCTTTGGTCGTTCTTCTGTTCTTGGTGACAGGGAATTTGCCGCTCTCGGCCCAAGCCACAGAACTGACCTACGACCACCATGTCGCCGGGGACAGGTCACTGACAATTCAGCTTGGACCCATGTTTCCTCTGGCCTTTCAAACGTGGGGAGGGAAGACTGCGCCAACGAATCTGACCATCGGCGGGACGCTGGGTGTGGATTTGGACTTCTACCTGAACGACAACTTGCGCCTGGGCGCTGGGCTCGGCGGTATGGCCAGCACCGGGCCAAACAACTTCACCCTGTTTCTGGTCCCCATCACGCTCAGGGCAACCTGGGAATTTAAGATCTATCCCTTCAGCTTCCCCGTGGGTCTGGGGGCGGGCTTCAGTTTCACCAACTACCAGACAAGCACGAGTTTCGACCCCATCTTGATCCCAACGGCCGGCGCCTACTGGAACGTGACGCCAAGCTGGAGTTTCGGTTTGGATGCAAGTCCTTGGATTCTTTTTCAGAGCTACCTTCCGGGAGGGAGCATTCCGGCCTCCGACAGCCGGATCGCTTATTTTGCCGACGTCACCCTTGGCGCCATCTATCACTTCTAGGAGACTCTTTTCATGAATATTCGCTCCTTGGCAGCCCTCCTGGCTGTCTGCCTCGTTGCAGCTTCCTGCACCTCGGGGACCTCGGGTATTTTCGCTTCGATTGAACGGGAACAGAAAGTCGTCTCGCTGGGTGGAATCGCGGCGACAGCGACGGTGACCTCCATGGCAGAGCTGACCCGGGGTTCCCACCAATATTTTCTAACAGGTGGCCAGAGCATGTTCACCCGGTTGATCAACACCGTGACCTGGAACAAAATGCTCGTGGCTGGAAGTTCTCAGGTTTCCGCCGTCGGTTCGGTCGGGGCCATCGGAAACGAAACGATTTTTGCGGTAGCGAGCAACGTTCTTTATAGCTCGACCGATGGCTCCACCTGGACCGCGGTTCCCCTGCTCCAGGGCGACATTCCCGCGGATTTACTCCCTGTGAGAAACGCCGATGGCGTCAGCAACGACCAGTTGATTGTGGTGACCTACAACACTGCCGTCACAGGCCAGCCCAGCTATCAAGATGTCTACCTTATCGATGCCACGGGTACCGTGAACGCCAATCCCGTCAACCTGCTGGCTTCGGTCAACAACCTCATCTCGCCCGATTCGCTGAACGGTTTGTCGGCTAACCCGATTTCTGCCGTCTACACGGGCGCATTAGGGGTCACAGGGAGTCCTTACTATCTAGCGAGTCAGAACTATTTGTGGAGAATCAACAGCACGTTCAACGCGGCGACAACCATCACGGTCACCGGTGTCTCCTACGGGTACCAGGGCTTGCTCTACCTCAGCAGGAATTCCACTTTGTATCTGTCGACAATGAGCAACGCCGGAAGCGGAGGCGGCCTGTACCTGATTAACTCGCCTTCGGCCAATACCTTGGCGTTCACGGCCCTTGTGACGAATCAGAAAGTTACCGTCAACCCTGTCTGGTTCACACAGTTCCTCTACAACACCGTCAATAACAGTCTCTGGATCGCCACCGGTTCGTCGAGCAGCAACCAGGGAAATGGCTACGCGGAGTACACTCTTTCGACTGCGGGTTTCTCGACGACGCCGTCCACAAACACAGACAACTACAACTCGACGGTGCTCCCCACTTCGGCTGTTGGCGTCTTGTGGCCCGACCATGAATCTGCAAACTGGAGCAACCCCAACTATTTCCTGGGAACCCTTTCTCAGGGCCTGTGGCTGTGGAGCGGAACTGGTAGCGCGACACCCACCTGGACACAGCAGTAAAAGCTTCGAAAGAATCCCAACAAAAAGGGCCGTCCCGAAGGACGGCCCTTACTTTTTATAGCCTGCGGCTTGCCGGTATCAGACGGCGCTTTCGCCCCGGTCCTTGGTCCGAACCCGAACGGCGTCCTTCACATCGCTGATGAAGATCTTGCCGTCACCCACGTTGCCGGTGAAGGCTGTGGTGACGATGGCGTCAATCAGCTTTTCGACAAGCTCGTCCTTGACGACCGCTTCGATCTTGACTTTGGGGATGAACAGGAGCTTGTACTCCTTTCCGCGAAACTGTTCAACGATGCCTTTCTGCCGTCCATGCCCCTCGACTTGGGTCACGGTGATGCCTGAATGACCTAAGGCCTCCAGTTTCTCCACAATGTCTTCCAATTTCTCGGGGCGAACGATCGCTTCAATTCTTTTCATGGTGCTTTCCTCCTTTCCTCAAACCTTACCGGTCGCCCTGTTTTTCGCCGTGTTGGGTCTGGTCCAACCCGATCACTTCCTCTTGAGGCTCGACCCGGACCTTGGTGAAGATCCGAACGATTCCGTAACAAACCAGGGTCCCAACGATGGCCCAGAGCCAGGCGATGACTACCGACGCGGCTTGGATGACAAACTGTCCGGGGTTGCCGAACAAAAGTCCCGATGCCGGCGTCGAACCGTCAAAGTAGAGCCCGATGGCGGGGTTGACGAAGACTCCCGTCAACAAGGCACCAACCGTACCGCCGATGGCGTGGACGCCGAACGCATCCAAGGAATCGTCGTATTTCAGCGCTTTCTTCACGAAAGCAACGAACAAGTAACA
>CAYYUZ010000049.1:22766-24626 GCA_964475005.1 uncultured Spirochaetales bacterium | reverse complement strand
GTCATGGTGGGAATCAGGTTGATCCTTTGTCCGTCGACCTCCGCATAAAAGGGAACAAAAAAAATCTGCGGAATCTCGTCTGGATCTTGGCCTTTGCCCTCGACGCCAACCAGGTCGAAGGGCTTTTTGGAACCGGCGGCCAGCGCCAAGGCCGAAGCCTGGTTCAAGGTCAACGGCACGGGGTCGCGTCCCTGGGCAACGAAAACGGGAGCGCGGGAATCGTCCATGTTGAGCACCCCCGCGTATCGTCGGAACTCCCCTTGAACCGAAGCTCCTTCGACCCAAGTGAAACCAGGAATCTTCAGAAGGTAGAACCCAAAGTAGTCGGGAACTCTCTGAGCTGTTTGGGCCTGGAGTCCCCCCGCCAGGAACAGACTGGTGAGAACGAACAACACCTTTTTCATGAAATAACCACCTGAACGGGGAACCCGCGGCTTCCGCCGTGGTAACACCCAGACCTAAGAAAAACCCAAGGGGGAGCGAAGGTCAAGGAGTCCGAGCCGTCCGGTAACCTTGCGGAGCGCCGGCAGTCTACAATTTGACCAGACGCCCGAAAAAGGCAATGTTAGGCGCAGGAGAAATCGATGAAGCATACTTGGGGGACCTTTGCGGTCCTGGGACTGTTGTTGACCGGAAGCCTGTGGGCCCAAACTCCCACGCTACCTCCCGACGTCTTGACCGGCGTGCTCCCTGATGGGATCACCTATTTTATCCAGTCCAATCCTCGGCCGCAACATCGGGTTCAGCTCAGTCTGCTGGTTCACGCGGGCAGTGTTCAGGAGACCGAAGAGCAGCGGGGAATTGCCCACCTGCTCGAACATATGGAATTTCAGGGTACCGAGCACTTTGCGCCCCAGGCCATCGTCAATTTCCTTGAGACCAACGGCATGAAGTTCGGCGCCGACCTCAACGCCAGCACCGGCTTCACCAGCACCGAGTACTTTCTTGTCTTGCCGACCGACAAACCCGAGGCCTTCCTGACCGGACTGCAGATTCTCGACGACTGGTCGCATGGGCCCAGGATCACGCCCTCGGTCCTGGAGAATGAAAAGAAAGTCGTGCTGGAGGAAGGGCGCCTGAGGATGGAAAATGTCCGCGGGCGTATCACTGATTTTGTAGTTCCCGTGCTCTACGACGGTTCGCCGTACGCCCAGCGCCTCCCGATTGGCAGCCTCGACGTGATCCGCAACGCTTCGTCCGAGACGGTCTTGGGTTACAGCGGGACGTGGTATCGACCTGAAAACATGGCCATCACCATCGTCGGAGACGTGGATCCGGCAACGGTCCGCAAGCAGCTCTTGGCTCAGTTTACCGATAAGGCCGTTGCCCCTGGCCAACCTGTCGGTACCGACGCCCCGGTGCCCGCAGCCCGTGGCCGTCAGTTCAAGACCTTCCAAGACAAAGACATGGCGTACCCTCAGGTCGAATGGACAACCACGGGGACCTTTCCAAGGGACACCTACGAGAGTCTCAGGCATTTTCAGCTTCTCAACGCGATCATGAACCGTGTACTCAACGCTCGCCTGTCAGAGCTCTCGCGTTCGGCCGACCCTCCTTTTCAGGACGCCGGCGTCTATAGCCGCGTTGCCTTCGGGGCTTCGTGGGAGAGAACCTTTACTGTGGAACCCTACGATGGAAAAGAGAAGACCGCGGTGGAAGCGTTTGCCACCGAGCTTGAGCGGGCGCGGGCGCACGGCTTCACGGCCACGGATTTTCGGCTTGCCGTTTCTGAGATGCAGTCGGAAATCGAAACCGCCTACGCCCAACGCAACGGCGTCACCGATGAAGACCGCTCCCAAGCCCTTGCCGCCTTTTTCCTGCAGCGACTTCCCTTCGCCAGCGACGAGACCGCCCACTCCG